>JAZUGD010000163.1:0-19776 GCA_045641025.1 Eubacteriales bacterium | reverse complement strand
TGCTCAATGCTGAATGCTCCTTACAACCTCCGGTTTGTCGGACAAAAGAATTACCCGCCGAAAGGAAACACACTCCTTTTCGGCGGGTTTTGCTTTGCTAAAAACATCCTTACGGGACGTCAGCTTTCGCGTGCCTGTTTTTCACTTTATTGCTTTTACGGTGTAGCCCGCGTCCTCGACTGCTTTCTTGAGAGCGGCGTTTGCGACGTCCTTCGTGAGCGTGACGGTCGCGGTGCCCTCCTCGTGGCTTGCGGCGGCGGATGCGACTCCGCCCAACGCCTCGAGCGCTTTCTTCACGTGCGCCTCGCAGTGCGGGCACATCATTCCTTCGATGATTATCGTTTTTTCCATGGTTTTCTCCTTTGATTTTTCATATTCTTCAACAGCGGCGGCGACGGCTTCGTCCGTCACGGGGTGGCGGAGAGGGCGGTCGTGCTTCGCGTTATACGGTTTAAAAAGATTCAGCCGCAGGGCGTTGGTCACCACGCAGAACGACGAGAGACTCATTGCGGCGGCGCCTATTTCGGGGGAAAGCTCCCACCCGAGGAGCGATATGAAGCAGCCCGCGGCGAGCGGGATGCAGAGGGCGTTGTAGAAGAACGCCCGGAACAGGTTTTCCTTAATGTTCCGCAGAGTCGCGCGGGAGAGGCGTATCGCGGCGGCGGCGTCCCGCAGGGACGAGCGCACGAGCACGACGTCCGCGGCGTCAATCGCCACGTCGGTGCCCGTACCTATCGCGATTCCCACGTCCGCGGCGGTCAGCGCGGGAGCGTCGTTTATGCCGTCGCCCGCCATTGCGGTGCGTCCGAGCGGAGAGAGGGCGGCTGCGGCAAGCGCCTTGTCGCCGGGCATCATGCCCGCGAGAGTGTGAGAGATTCCCACCGTTTTTGCAATTCCCGCGGCGGTTTTCGGGTTGTCACCCGTGAGCATCACGGTACGCACACCGAGATTATCAAGCTCGCGCAGTGCCTCGGCGCTGTCATCTCTTGCGGTATCCGATACGGCGATGATTCCGATAAGTGAACCGTCACGCGCAAACAGCAGAGGCGTGAGCCCTTCGTCCGAGAGAGAGTCGGCGGTGCTTTGCGCCTCGTCGGGAACGTCCGCAAGCCCCGCGATGAACTTCACCGAGCCCGCAGTGAGCACGTGCCCGCCCGACGTACATTCGACTCCGCTGCCCGGCAGGGTGCGGAACGCCGTGACCTCAAGCGGAGCAATTCCGCGTTTTTCCGCCTCGTTCACTACTGCGGCGGCAAGCGGGTGTGTGCTGTGCCGCTCAACCGAGCAAGCGTAGAGCAGAAGCTCGTCTTCACTTATCCCGTACGGAACGACGCGCACGACCTCGGGCTCGCCTTTCGTGACGGTGCCCGTTTTGTCGAGTGCGATTATTTTAATCTTACCCGTGTTCTCAAGTGCCTCGGCGGTCTTGAACAGCACGCCGTTCCGTGCGCCGACGCCGCTTCCCACGGTTATCGCCACGGGAGTCGCAAGCCCGAGCGCGCACGGACAGCTTATCACGAGCACCGATATTGCGCGGGCAAGCGCATAGCCGAAGCTTTGCCCCACGATAAGCCATACTGCGAGGGTTACGAGCGCGATGCCGCATACCGCGGGCACGAACACGCCCGACACACGGTCGGCGAGCTTGGCGGCGGGCGCCTTTGTAGCGGCGGCGTCCGACACGAGCTTTATTATCTGCGAAAGTGCGGTGTCCCCGCCGACCTTTTCGGCGCGGCAGCGCACGTAGCCGGTCAGGTTGGCCGTCGCGGCGCAGGCCGTGTCGCCTTCCTTTTTGCCGACGGGCACGCTCTCGCCCGTCAGAGTCGATTCGTCAACGTCGGTCTCACCGGGAATCACGACCCCGTCCGCGGGGATGCTCTCGCCGGGACGAACGGCGAATATGTCGCCGACGCATAATTCCTCTGCGGGAACGGTTACTTCTTCCCCGTCGCGCACGACGGTCGCGGTTTTGGGCGACAGCTTCACGAGTGCCTTGAGTGCGCTCGTGGTTTTGCCGCGGCTCTGTGCCTCGAGAAGCTTGCCGACCGTGATGAGCACGAGTATCATTGCGGACGATTCATAATAAAGCGAGCGGAGCAGCGAAACGTCGCCCGTTATCACGATGCGGACCGTGAGATATACGCTCCACAGAAACGACACGCCAGAGCCGAGCGACACAAGCGTATCCATGTTCGGCGCACCGTGCAGCACCCCGCGCACGCCCGAGACGAAAAAGCGGTTGTTCACCGCAAGCACGGCGGCGGCAAGCACCGCCTCTGTGAGTGCGATTGCCGCAGGCGTATCTATAAACGCGGGGAGCGGGAAGCCCCACATAGTATGTCCCATGGCGACGTACATAAGCACGAGAAGCAGAGCAAGGCTCACGAGGAGGCGGCGCACTATCGCGGGCGTTTCCGTGTCGCGCAGAATATCATCGGCGCCTTTTTGCACGGAGGCGCCGTAGCCCGCGTCCGTGACGGCTTTGATTATCGCCGCGTCGGTCGCCGTGCCCTCGACCGCCATGCCGTTTGTCAGCAGACTGACCGAGACGGAGTCAACGCCGGGGACGGCTCCCACCGCCCGCTCGACGCGTGCCTGACACGCCGCGCAGGTCATTCCGGTTACGTTATATTTTCTCATCATTTCATCAGCTTTGCGAGCGTCTCGACGAGCTCGTCGATTTTCTCGCCGTCGCCGTTTTTCACGCCCTCCGCGACGCAGGTCTTTACGTGAGACGCAAGAAGCTCGCGGTTAAACGCGTTCAGCGCGGCGGTTATCGCCGACACCTGCACGAGCACGTCGGGGCAGTACGCGTCGTTTTCAATCATCTGTTTTACCCCGCGCACCTGACCCTCGATGCGTGAGAGACGGTTCGTGAGCTTTTTTATTTCTTCCTCCGTGCGCACCTTTTTACGCACACACGAGCAGCAGTTTTCGGACATATTAACCTCCGTTACGCCGCTGAAGCGGCGGTGCAAAACAATGTTGAAACGGCGGTGTGTTTTTTTGCCGTGGCAAGAAAACGAAAATCCCTCCGTGTGGATTTTCAACCGTCGGTTCGTGCGTGAAGAGGCAGACTTGTGTAAAAGCCATACGAGCCTTCACGCAATTCACCTCTCTGTGTTTATCATATACCCCGTGGGGGTATTTGTCAAGCGGTAAATAACGGAAACGGAGCTGCGATATTGCAAGGAACCCGAAAATGTGTTAAAATTATGATAAAGGAGGATTTACAAATGAAAAATTTCCTTACTTACGCAATTATCATGTTCATTACCTCCGCCGTTTCTTTCGCTGTCGCGATAACAAGCACCGTGAGCGGCGGCAGTTTCGCCTTTTTCTGGTACGCGCTCGGCGCGCTTTGGCTCATCCTTGCGGGACTCGCACTCAACAAGTACAACGACTCGAACAAAAAATAAACACTTGATTTTTCGCCTGTCTTCATATATAATGTTTACAGGTGCAACAAATCTATATTTTACAGGAGATTGACAACCATGAAAAAGATTATTGCAGCAGTACTCGCAGTCCTCATGCTTACGGCACTCGTATCGTGCGGCAGTCTCGTATCGAACATCAAGGACAGCATCGAGAGCGGCATCAAGGACGCGCTTGAAACCGTGCTTGACGAGTTTACCGACGTTGAAGACACCGACGGGACCGAGCCTGTCGAAACCGTGACCGACGAAGCCGAGCCGGATGAAACCGCGGCATCTACCGAGGAAGACTTCGAATACGAAATCAGAGAAGACGACCATACTCTCGCATGGGAGTCCGACGGCATGATTATCGAGTTCACCCACGACGGCAAAAACATTACCGGCTACAAGACGTATACTCTGTGCGCTTCCAAGGAAGAGGCACAGGACAGTGCAAAGACCTTCGAGTACCTCAACAAGCTCGGCGAGGCCCCCATGTATAAGTCGATAGAGGCGAAGGGCAAGTACCTCGTTCTCGATTACGTCGAGCTTCCGTATCAGACCTACGAGGAAGTAAAGGCCATATTCGACTTAATGCAGAGCGCTCAGACCGCTGAAAACTGAGAAAGCATAACAGCGTAAAACCCGCAGAAGATTTTTCTTCTGCGGGTTGTTTTTTTGTTTGGCAAAACGGAGAGTGGCGGGAGCATTCAGCATTGAGCATTCAGCATTCAGAAACTGAACTTTATGTTTGTAAGTTTACTTTAAGTTACCGCGAACCAAAGCCTTTCCCTGCCTTCCTAACGTAAGCGTTAGGGTTCATTATGATGTTTTGCTACGCAAAACTTCAACCTACTCATCCGTCATCGCACAAGCGCGATGACACCTTCCCTGGCAAGGGAAGGCTTGAGCATCCGCACGAGTCGTTGTGAAAGTGCATAGCCATAATGATTTATTGAATTTGATAAATGTTATTCGTTAATCATCCCTGCAAATTCCGTTTTGTCTTTATCTGCAGGAGCGAAAACCCCGTCAAAAACCGCACGTCGGTGACGCCCCGAAAACGTACGATTATGATGTTCGGCAAGTCCACGCAGGGACAAACGATACCGTCAAGGCGCGGGCATAACGGCATTGACAGTAAACCGTGCAGGTCCACGCAGGGACGAACGTCCCCCGTCATCCCGAGTTGCCGGTATTACTTGTGTAACGACTTACTGTACGCAACGTGGGGATCCGGAGCTGCGGTTTGGTATTCTCCGCGGTGGTAAGCTGATAAACAAATTATGTTCGCTTGGCGGATTTAGTCTGTGCTTTAAGTTTCTGCAACTCCAACCACGTATTAACATTATTATAGCCGCATCTCTTCGACGTAAAGAGATAGCGTCCGTACGTCCGGATCCCCACGCCGCTTGAAGTACGCTTTTTCTATAGTACCGCCTCGGCTCGGGATGACGGTGTTGTTTGTCCCTGCGTGGACGTGCACGGTTGTGCGAAATTTTCGCAGATCCTTCGCAGGGCTCAGGATGACAAATCAAGTCCGTGCACAGACGTAAAGTCCAACTTCTGAATGCTGAATGCTCAATGCTGAATGCTCTCCCTGTCAAAAACCGCACGTCGGTGACGTGCGGTTTTTTCATTTCTCATATTTGATTCCCTGATACGAGCCGCGGCGAAAGAGCTCCTTGTCAATATCGTTTATCACGGCGATTTTGCGGCGACTCCAGAGGGGCGCGACGAGGGAGTCCGGCATGCCGTCTCCCGTGAGACGGGCGATTACGGTGTCGGGCGGGAGCAGCTCAAGCTGGTCGCACACGACGGACACGTATTCGTCCTGCTCCGGCGGGACGTAGAGCCCGCTCTCAAAATCGCGGCAAAGCGGTGTGCCGCGCAGGACGTGAAGCAGGTGTATCTTCACCGCGTCGGGCTCGAGAGACGCGACGTATCTTGCCGTTTCTCTCATAGTGTCTGCGTCCTCCCCGGGGAGCCCGTCTATCAGGTGAACGCAGACGGTGATATTCCCTCCCGCGTTCCGCAGAACGCGATAGCCCGCCTCGAAATCGGCGGTGGTGTGGCCGCGGTTTATCAGCTTTGCGGTTTCGTCACTTGACGTTTGCAGACCGAGCTCGACGAAAAGCGGAATGGTCTTTGAAACCTCGGCAAGCAGAGCCACAACGTCGTCGCCAAGGCAGTCGGCGCGGGTCGCTATCGCAAGCATTACCGCTCCGTCAAGGGCGGCGGCACGGCTGTAAACGCCGCGCAGAACGTCCGTCGGGGCGTAGGTGTTCGTGTGTGCCTGAAGGTACGGTATCGTGGCAAAATCGTGCCATTTGCCGCTGACGGCGGCAATTCCCGCACGGTACTGCTCCTCAAGCGTGTCACCCACGGCGGCACCCGAGCCGGAAAGACAGTACGTGCAGCCTCCGTGACCGCATCTGCCGTCTATGTTCGGGCAGGTGAAGCCCGCGTCGAGCGGTATCTTTGCGCACCGTCTGCCGAAGCGGCGGCGCAGGTAATAATCAAAGGTGTAGTATCTCTTGTTTGAATCCGTGTATTTATACGGATTTAAGTCCCGCTGGGTCTTGCGTTCGGTCCGGTACGGATTCGTCTCTCTCTGCGTCATCTTACTTGGTAAGACCGCGGCGGAGCGGACGGAGCACCGTGTCGGAGGTGAGCGTGTCGGCGTTCATCAGTACGATGACCGCGTCGGGTGCCTCGTCTTTAACGGTTTCGTATATCGGTTTTTTGTAATATCTCGGGTCGATGAGAGTCACGTCAAAGTCCGCGGCGAAGAAGGGCGCGATGCTCTGTGCAAACGAGTCCTTTATCATGACGATGCGCGGTCTTTCCGTGCCCGAGGTAATATCGAGCCGTCCGGCGTTCTCACCGAGGAAGACGGAGTATTTGTCCTTCACGTCGAGGAATTCGCGGTAGTACATACCCTCGTGAACCTCTCCGTTATCGGCAACGGTCACGGTGAGAGTGTCGTCGCCCACAAAGCGGCAGAGCGAGATTTCGTCGGGAGTAATCCACCACGCGCCCGAGGAGGAAACGGCAGTGCCGTAGAATTCGGTCGTTACGGTTTCAAGCTTAAAGAAGTCCTTGCCGCGCATTGTAAGCCCCTCGGTCACGTCCTCGGGGAGAGCGTCCCACAGCACGGTGTACGCGAGGTACGCGCCCTCGGTAGTCCAGTGGTGGTCGGTGCGGTAGTAGAGGTAATCGTTCGTTCTCGCCTCGGCGCGGAGCGCGTCGCGGAGCGGTACGTATACGGTGCCGTCCCCGAGCGTATCAAGCTCGTTCCACAGGGAATCCTGCGCGGCGGAGCCGTAAAGAGAGGGCAGACGCGAGTCGTACACGTCGCACACTCTGCCCGCGGGGGCAAAGAGCACGGGCACGCCGTCACCCTCAAGTGCCTTCGTGAAGGCGGAGACGGCGGACACGTTTTCGGTAAGGTTTTCTCTGCTCGGGTAGTCGTTTCGCGCGGCGAGGTAGTCGCCGTTTACGATGACTCCGCCGTTCTCCTGCCTGCCGAGAGCGATTTCCGCGGCGGATTTGACCGTCACGAGCGCGTCGCGCGCGGGGAACTGGTCGGAGAGGTATTTCGAGAATTTATCGGTGAACTCACCGCTTGCGAGAGACTCAAACGAAAACTTCGGGAGGCTCTCAAGCGAGCGGTTTTCTTTTTCGGATTTTGCACGGTCGGGCATCGCGAAATGCAGCACCGCCGCACCTGCGATGAGGAGGCAGAACAGTACGGTCAGCACGAGGTTGAAAACGCGGGTCTCGGGTGCGAGCTCGCGCTCACGCGCAAGACGCGCCGCCTGCGCTCTGTCGGCGTCTTTTTCTTTAATCACGGGCGCGGCTCTCCTTTCTCAGAATCTGAAGTAGAGGAACGGGTTGTACGAGGACGCCACCATGAAGGCAACGGAGAGTCCGAGCACGAGCACGGTCAGCACCGCGAGAACGATGCGGCCCGCTCTCTTCTCAAACAGGCGTACGTAAACCTTCTTCGGCAGGGGCGACGCGCCGACGGCAAGAAGCACGATGAGCGGCACGGAGCGCACGAGGTCGAACACCGTTCCGGGCGCGGCTCCTGCGGCGCAGACGAGAGATTTGGCATAAGCGCCGAAGAAGGTCATGTTATCGGAGGCAAAGAGGAGCCAGCCGAAGAGCACGATCACAAAGGTCAGAAGGATTCGTACTCCCTTCGGTATCTTCGGGAGCACCTTCGAGAGAAGCGTTTTCTCGATAATCAGGATGAGTCCGTAATAGAGACCCCAGAGAATGAAGTTCCAGCCCGCGCCGTGCCAGAATCCGGTCAGAAGCCAGACGATGAGCAGGTTGATAAGCGTGCGTGCGGGACCCTTGCGGTTGCCGCCGAGCGGTATGTAAACGTATTCACGGAACCACGTGCTGAGGGAGATGTGCCACCGTCTCCAGAAGTCGGTCACGCTGTCGGCGATATAGGGATAATTGAAGTTCTCGCGGAACGTAAAGCCGAGCATTTTGCCGAGGCCTATCGCCATGTCGGAATATCCCGAGAAATCAAAGTAAATCTGGAATGCGAAGAAGAGCAGGCCGAGCCACGCGCCGAGCACGGACGGCGTGTTCATGACTCCCGCGGAGAGGGAGTCCCACATTGCGCCCGCGGTGTTGGCGAGCAGTATCTTCTTTGCAAGACCGCACACGAACGTGCGCACGCCCGACGCGAAAAGATCGAGGCGGTGCTCACGCGAGCGGAGCTGGTCGTCCACGTCGCACCAGCGCACGATGGGGCCCGCGATAAGCTGCGGGAAGAGGGTTACGTAGGTACCGAACGTGACGGGGTTCTTCTGCATTTTGCCGTCGCCGCGGTATACGTCCACGACGTACGAGAGCGACTGGAAGGTGTAGAACGAAATACCGATGGGGAGAGAAAGCCCGAGCTTCGGTATCTCCGGTATGAACGGAATCGCCGAGAGCGCCCCGACGATAAAGTCGTAATACTTGAAGAAGCAGAGAGAGGCGAGATTGAGCACAATCGCGACGATCATCGCCGCCTTCGCGCGCCGTTTGTCGGTTTCGAGATAGCGGTCAACGAGGATTCCCGCGACGTAGTCGACGAGAATCGTGCCTATCATGAGAAAGACGTATACGGGCTCGCCCCAGCCGTAGAAAATGAGGCTCGTGACGAGAAGCACGGGGCATTTCCACCTCCACGGCACCGCATAGTAAAGCAGAAGCGTTACCGGCAGGAAGAGAAACAGAAATTCGGGACTTGAGAATACCATAAGGTCTCCTTAATAATTACACATTTTCAGATAAACGTGCCAGCCGGTCTTGGGAGAATGGCACACTATAACTCCCGACGAGGGAGACTGCACGCTGTCGTAGATGAACGGGAGCACGACGTTGCCCGCGGTGTCTATAAGACCCCACGCGCCGTCCTTCTTGCACGCGCCGAGGCCTTCCATGAACGGTTTTGCGTCCTCGTACGTGCCGTCGCCGACCCACGCGCCCGTGTAGTCGATGTACGCACGGACGTCGCCGCGCTTCATCGTGATGACTCCGTCGGAGTAGGCGAGTGCCTCAAAGCCCGTCGGAAGCGGATATTCGGTTCCGTCGGCGTAGAGAATGACGTTCTTGTCCGACATTACCCAGAAAATCTTGTATTCCTTGAGCTGATAGTAGTCGTATATCTGCTTGCGCGCCATTACGAGACCGTGGTCGAAGTAGTAGCAGCCGAGTGCCTTCGACTCGTCAAGCGGGAAAAGAAGCTGCTCTACGACCTGACGTCCCATCGTGGAGAAGTCGGTCGACCAGGTTTCCTTTCTCGTCTCGAACGTCTTGCGGCCGTAGGTGTCGATGAAGTACATGACTCCGGTTTCGTCCGCTACGCAGGCGTAGCCCTCGGAGTAGGGCATCGCGCGGGAGTACGTTTCCTCAAACGCGGGGTTCTCTCCCCACATGAACTGCCACTTTTGTTTTACACTCGTGCGCAGTCTTCCCTTCGAGGTCGTCTCGACGAGATTGTTCCACGTGACCTTGCGGCTGAGGGTATCGCCTCTCACGCCGTAGGTTGCGGGATAGTCCGCCATGAGTCCGCGGTTGTTCGTAATGTCGGAGTAGCCGCCTCCGCCGTAGAAGTTGAAGTAATGGAACGCCGTCTTGTACGAGGACTGCGAGTCGTCTTTGGTGTTGAAGTAATAATTGTACGCGCTGCGGAAGAGCGGAGTGCCCGACGTGTCGCGCTTGTAGGCGTATTCCTGATGGTTCGGGTTGAAGTCGCCGATGTAGTTGCCGTAGGAGTCGTATACGTCCTGATAGTTGCCGTTGTCGGCGAAAATCCAGCCCATGTACGCCTCGACCGCAGGAACGGGCTCCTCGGTCTGTACCCAGTCAAGCTCGGGCGGGAGGTCGTCGAGCGGGTCGTCGAATTCGGTCGCCTTGTACCAGTATCTGTTTCGGAGAGAGTAGTCGTTCGTGTATTCGAACAGCGTGCGGAGCTCCGCCAGAATCATGCCGCCGTCATAGTTGTAAGTCGTAAGGTAGTATCCGTTTTTGCTCGCCTCGTTCACGTCGGGGAAGGACGCGGGGCGGATGACGTGCTCCGTCGCGGGAGCGTCGGTCACGGGCGGCTCCGTCGCGGGGGCGTCGGTTACGGGCTCGCTTGCCGGCTCCGTCGGTACCTCGGTGACGACCGTTTCGGTCGTGGGCGCTTCCGTCGGGGTCGCGGGACGGTCGATGAACGTGAAATCCCAGAAGCCCAGCGCATAAAGGAAGAAAAGCACCGCGGCAATACCCAGCACTACCGCCGGCACGACCGCTTTTGCCGTCTTCATCGCATTCTTCGTTTTTTCGCTCATAAGCTTCCCCTTTGTAACGCCCGCGCACATCCGCGCTCAAAATTTCTTCATTATATATCATAGCACGAAATTTGCAAAAATAAAAGGGGAAAGAGCGATTTTGTCGAGCGATAATTTACAGTTTATCTATTGCATTAAGGAAAGTTTAGGGATATTATATAATCGGAATGATATTGAAGCGGTGTCAAAAATTCGGAATTCGGTACAAGTAAAGGGAGGCTATAATTTTGTTCGGTTACGTCATCCCGTACAAGCCCGAGATGAAAATGAGCGAATACGAGCTTTACCGCGCCGTATACTGCGGGCTTTGCCGCGCGATGGGGCGGTGCACGGGCACCGCGTCGCGCCTTACTCTCTCGTACGATTTCGTATTTCTCGCAATGGTGCGCTGTGCCCTTGAGGGCGGCACCGTTCAGCTTGACTCGGGACGGTGCCCCGTTCATCCGGTGCGCCGCCGCGCATATATAAAATCGGGCGATTATATCGACTTTGCCGCAAAAGCGGCGGCTGTGCTGACCCTCGGCAAAACCGAGGACGACGTTGCCGACGAAAAGGGCACGAAGCGTCTGCTTGCAAAGCTCGTCCGTCCCGGAGCACGCCGTGCCTCGAGACGTGCCGACCTGCCCGGACTGGAAGAAAAGGTAAAAGCGCATCTTGAGGCGCTCTCGCGCCTCGAGGCCGACGGGTGCACGTCGCCCGATACCGTTGCCGACGGCTTCGGTGCCCTGCTTGCGGACGTCTGTGCATACGGACTCGAGGGAAGCGCCGCGGCGGTTGCGCACGAGATAGGCAGACTCACCGGACGGTGCATATACATGCTTGACGCGGCGGACGACGCCGCGGAAGACCGGAAGCACGGCAGGTACAACCCGCTCGTTGCCTCGGGCGCGGACGTCTCCGACAAAACGGTCGCCGACGGAATAATGACGGCGTTCCGTCTCGACGTGAAAAAGCTTGCCGACGCGGCGGGTCTGCTTGACTTTACAAGCTGTCCCGCGTATGAAAACATAATCGGAAACATTGTGAGCCTCGGGCTTCCCCGCGCAATGGAGCGCGCGCTCACGGGAAAGGAAAAGAATAAATGAAGGACCCCTACAGCGTTCTCGGCGTCTCGCGTGACGCCACCGAGGATGAGATAAAATCCGCTTACAGAGCCCTTGCGAAGAAATATCACCCCGACAACTACGTCGACAGTCCCCTCGCCTCCGTCGCGGAGGAGAAAATGAAGGAGATTAACGAGGCGTACGACGCGATAAAGGACGAGAAAAGCGGCAAAACCTCCGGCTCTTACGGCAATTCGTACGGAAACTCGTACGGCGGAACGTACGGCGGCTACTCCGGCTCCGCCGCGATGGCACAGGTGCGTACGCTCATCGCCTCCGGCAGATATGCCGAGGCGGAAATACAGCTTGAATCAATGTCCGCCGCCGATAAAACGACGGCGGAGTGGTGCTTCCTCAAGGGATGCGTGCTTCTTCGCCGCGGCGCATTCTACGATGCCGCAAGATATATCGACCGCGCATGCTACCTCGACCCGAACAATGCGGAATATGCCCGCGCCCGCGAGGATATAAGAAACAGCACGCGGCAAAACGGTACGTACCGCACCTCCGGTCAGGGGGATGATATCTGCGATTTCTGCACGACGCTCATGTGCATAAACTGCCTCTGCAACTGCTGCGGAGGAGGAGGCTCCTGCTGATGGCGGGAAAGAAGAAAACGGGTGCCGCCGCAAAGGCGGCGCGGACCGCGTTCGCGGGAGTCATGACGGGGCTTACCGTCGTGGTGCTCTTTCTCGGCAACGCCTCGGGTGTGCTTGACCTTTGCGCCGTTGCCGTCACGTCGTTTTTCGTGATGCTGTGCGTCGAGGAGACGGGCGGAGTTTACCCGTTTCTCGTGTGGGCGGCGTCGTCCGTGCTGTCTCTCGTGCTCCTGCCCGATAAACAGCTGTTCCTCGAATACGCGCTCTTCGGCGGCATATACCCGATACTGAAGCTGTATTTTGAGAAAATCCCCTCCCGCGTGCTTGAATGGTGCGCAAAGCTCGCTTACGCCGCCGCGTCGTTCACCGCCGTGTGGGCGCTCTCTAAATTCGTGCTTCATCTGCCCGACGAGAGCCGCACTCTCACGTACGTGCTGACCGCGCTGTACCTCGTTGCCATGATAATATACGACTTTGCTCTGACGGCTGCGGTGACCGCATACCGTCTTCGCCTCCGTCCGAAGCTCAAATTCCTGAACAGACTGCGATAATATGAAAAAAGTTCCCGAAATCGGGAACTTTTTTGCGTATGACGGCATAAATTCCGCCGCTTTGTGTTGCATATTGACTTTTGCTTTGTTATAATTAAATGAGAGAAAGCTCGTTATCACCTATGCAATAAGGAGACACCATGAAAAAACTTATTTCATTCGTCCTTGCCGCGCTTATGCTTGCGGCTGTCCTCGTTCCCGTGTCGGCCGAGGGCACCCTTGAGCTGACCGCGGACTCACATCTTACTCTCGGCGAGATTTACGTCGACGGTATCGACGGTACCATTACCGTCGGCAAACTCAAGGCAAACTTTGCGTCTGCCGTTGACGTTGCGGGCAAAGCCGACGACGCGGCTGTCGCTACCGATGACGCCGTATCCTGCGGCGGAGAAAGCCTGCGCGCACTCATTTACGGCGACGTAAACCGCGACGGCAAGATAACCGTAACCGACGTCACCGCGATGCTCAAGAAGCTCGCAAACTGGGACGTTGACGTGAACTCCGACGCCGCAGACGTTGACGCGAGCGGCAAGGTCAACGTATCCGACGTTACCAAGATGCTCAAGTACCTTGCGGGCTGGGACGATATCTCCCTCGGCAACGTGAGAATGGTATTTGAGAATACCAAGCTTAACGCGCCCGCAGAGGACAAGGATATAACCATGTTCTTTGCGAACACGATGTTCAAAATCGGCAGAAGCGACACGACCTCTACCGGCGAGAACGCGTTCCGCATGAGACTCGCGCGCAACGAGTTCGAGTCCTGCCAGATGTACCTAGCCTCCGCTGCCGACAAGGAAGGACTCTCTCTTTCCCTCTCCGATTTCGAGTACGAGTTCGGCGGTGCGACGCTGAAAGCCGACCTCAAGAAGCATTTCTACGTAAACCTCCCTCTCTACCCCGAGATGCATCCGAAGACGTGGGAGCATGATAAATTCGATTTCGACTGCTGCACGTACGACTATTATCCCGAGGCGGAAATCGAGCTTGCCGACACGTTCGAGCTTGCGGCAGACCGCTCGCAGGGATTCCTTATTACCGTTGAGTCGAAGAAGGACACTCCCGCCGGAATGTACCGTGCGACTCTCGACGTGAAGGATGCCTCCGGCAGCGTAATCAAGACCGCGTACGTTTACGCGCAGGTCTGGGATTTCACCCTTCCCGATGCTCCTTACAGCGCATCCGCGTTCAACGCCACGGGCTGCACCCGCCGCCTCGGTAAAATGTCGCACGAGGAATGCCGCGTCAGATATTACGATTTCATCCTCGACTATAACCTTTCCGACTATATTCTCCCGTACGACATCCTCGACCCGAGAGCCGACGCTTACATGAGCGACCCCAGAGTCACCGCGTTCTCCATCGGCGGCTGGTGGGACGGTGACGGCGCCTACGGCGGCACTCTTTACCGCTCCGACGACAGCATCGTTCAGGCGTACAACAAGATTATGTCCAATCCCGACTGGGCACAGAAGTACTACTTCTATCAGACCGACGAGCCGGGCGGAGATCATCTGTTCGATATCAAGAAGCGTTGGGAGCACGTCCGTGACCTTCTCGGCACCGACGACTTCCGCAACATGACTCCGGGCGGCTCGGGCTTTGCCACTGCCGAAGACCAGGCAAAGGGCTTTGACGCACTCGAGTTCATGAAGCCGTACATCAACGTATGGTGCCCCGACTCCTGGATGTTCAGCGAGAACGAATACCCGTTCGGACGTTACAGCGATATGAAGAACGGCAAATTCATCGACAGATATCAGAAGCTCCGCGAGAGAGGCGACACCATGTGGTGGTACGTCTGCTGCTCACCCGAGCTTCCTTACGCGAACTTCTTCAGCTACTATCAGGGCGTGCTCATCCGCATGGTGCTCTGGCAGCAGTACATGGTAAATTCCGACGGTCTGCTCTATTATGAAATGACCCACACCTGGTCCAACATTACCCGCAACAAGTTCGAGGTAATCGAGGGCGGTGACGGTACGCTCCTCTATTCGGGCGATATGTTCGGCTACGAGGCAGGACCCGTTGCATCGTGGAGACTCACGCAGATACGTGACGGCTTCGACGACTTCGACTACATGCACATGGCTGAAGAGCTTTACGGCAGAGACGAGGTTATGAAGCAGGTAAACAAGGTAACGAGAGCAATGCTCGACTTCACCGAGGACTACCGCGACATGGAAGCAGCCCGCGTTGCAGTTGCAAAAATGCTTGACGGAAAATACGACAAATAAAGGAGAAACCTATGAAAAAACTGATTGCATTCGTTCTTGCCGCACTTATGCTTGCGGCAATGCTCGTGCCGGTTTCTGCGGAAGGCACGCTTGAGCTGACGGCGGACTCTCACCTCACTCTCGGTGAGACTTACGTCGACGGCATCGACGGTACGATTACCGTCGGCAAACTTAAGGCAAACTTTGCGTCTGCCGTTGACGTTGCGGGCAAAGCCGACGACGCGGCTGTCGCAACCGACGACGCGGTAAGCGCAGGCGGAGAGAGCCTCCGTGCGCTCATTTACGGCGACGTAAACCGCGACGGCAAGATAACCGTAACCGAAGTTACCGCGATGCACAAGATGCACGCAAACTGGGACGTGAACGTAAACACCCACGCCGCAGACGTTGACGCGAGCGGTAAGGTCAACGTTTCCGACGTTACCAAGATGCTCAAGTACCTTGCGGGATGGGACGATATTTCCCTCGGCAACGTCCGCATGGTATATAACGGCGCGAAAAAGACCGCCGCAAACGAGGACAAAACCCTCGACTTCTTCTTCGCCACCTCGATGGACAAGATAGGCGAGACCACGTTCGTCTCCACCGGCGAATACTCCCGCAAAATCAAGCTCGCGCGCAACGAGCACGAGTCCTGTCAGGTGTTCTTCGTATCCGAAACCGACCGTGAAGGTCTCTCGCTTGACCTCTCCGATTTCGAGTACGAGTACGGCGGAGCAACCCTCGGCTGCGAGATTAACCCGTATCTGCTTTACGACTGCGGCGTATATAACCTCGACTGGGTTACCGCGAAGACTGCGAACAACCGCGTACAGATTGACGACAAATTCCCCGAGGTGCTCCTCAAGATGACCGATACCTTCGAGATGAAGGCGGGCAAGGCGGTAGGCTTCATGATTACCGTAAAGGCCGACTCCGATGCACCCGCGGGTATGTACAAGGCAACGCTCAACGTAAAGGACGGCGAGAACGTCATCAAGACCGCCGACGTTTACGCATACGTATGGAACTTCACGCTTCCCGAACAGCCTTACAGCGCAACGTCCTTCTGCATCGGCAGATACGACGTCGGCAAGTACGGCGAAAGCTACAAGGAATACTACGATTTCCTCCTGAACGAATATAAGATTTCCGCATACACTCTGCCGTACGACATCACCGACGACGCGTGCGACGAGTACCTCGACAACCCGAGAGTTACCTCGTACGTCATCGCGGGCAACGGCTACGACGGTCAGATGAGTCACGACGACGATTACAAGCGCGCGGCGTATGCAAAGCTTCAGACCAAGCCCGAGTGGGCTGACCGCGGCTTCTTCTACTGCGTTGACGAGCCGTGGCACGAGTACCATCTCGTCATGAGAGAGGAATGGGAGAAGGTCAGAGACGTTCTCGACACCACCGACTTCAAGTACATCGCCGTTCTCAACAAGATAACCTACCCGATGACGCTTGAAAAGAAGCTTGCGAACGAGAAGGATTACTGGGAGCTCAACGGTATCGACTGCCTCGACTACTACTCCGATTTCGTAAATCTCTGGTGCCCGCAGTCCGACGCGTTCGAGCCGTTCTCCAGCACAAGCCTCTTCGTTGAAAGACCCATATTCATGAAGAAGGGCGAGTTCCGCCCGCGTTACGAGGCGTTCCGCGAGAGAGGCGACACCATGTGGTGGTACGTCTGCATCAGCCCCGGATTCCCGTATGCGAACTTCTTCACCTATCATCAGGGTGCCATGACCAGAGCGCTTCTGTGGCAGCAGTACATGGTAAACTCCGACGGTATGCTCTACTACTCCACCACCGGCTCGTGGAGCACCATTTCGAGAAACCGCTTTGAAATCAAGGACTGCGGTGACGGCGTGCTGATGTACTGCGGTAAGACGTTCGGTACTCCCGGACCTCTCGCATCCTGGAGACTCGTACAGATCCGTGACGGACTCGACGACTTCGACTACCTCCATATGGCTGAAGAAATCTACGGCCGTGACGAGGTCATGAAGACCGTAGCGAAGGTAACGCTCGGCATGCGCGACTACACCGGTAACTACAAAGACGTAGAAGCGGCACGCGATGCTCTCGCAAAGATGATCGAGGACGCCGACTGATTCGCTTGAAATGCGGTCACGTCTGTGATAAAATTAAGTAAATAATCCGTCAGCGCACGGAAATAACGATAAGAAGGTAATCATTATGAGCAAATTAAGAATAGGCCTCGTCGGACTCGGCGGCATGGGCGGCATGCATTACAACAGCCACATCCACAACCCCGAGATTGAGATAGCCGCAGTCTGCGATATCAGACAGAACAAGCTTGATAACTGGACCAAGAACTGGGAAAAGCCCGAAAACGAAGTCAAGGTCTTCACCGATTTCAAGGAAATGATCGACACCATGAACCTTGACGCGGTAGACATCTGCACGCCTAACAACTTCCACTCCATCATCGCCGTATACGCTCTCGAGCACGGCTGTCACGTATTCAGCGAGAAGCCCGACGCAGTCTCCGTTGCAGAGTGCACGAAGATGAAGGAAGCCGCCGAGAAGGCGGGCAAGGTTCTCATGGTTATGAGAAACAACAGATACTACACCAACTCCGTATATCTCAAGAAGTACATCGAGTCCGGCAAGGCGGGCGACATCTACTGCGGTCGCTGCGGCTGGATCCGTCGCCGCGGTATCCCCGGCAAGGGCGGCTGGTTCACCACCAAGGCGGAATCCGGCGGCGGTCCTCTGATCGACCTCGGCGTACACATGATCGACCTTTCCATGTGGCTCATGGGCAACCCGAAGCCCGTATCGGTTTCCGGCTGTACCTTCAACAAGTTCGCAGAGAACACCGCACAGGCTGACAGCGAGCATTCCAAGTTCGGTGACGCGAAGGACGGCGGTACGTTCGACGTTGAGGACCTCGCAATGGGCTTCATCCGTTTCGAGAACGGTGCATGCCTCCAGATAGAGTTCTCGTGGGCTTCCAACATCGAGAGAGAGACCCGTTTCGTAGAGCTTCGCGGCTCCAAGGCGGGCGTTAAGTGGAACGACAACGGCACCGCTCAGATCTTCTCCGAGGATGAAAACGGCAGACTTACGAACGAGCTTTACGAGTGCGACATGGGCAACGGCCACGACGCCGCTCTCCGTCATTTCACCCGCATCGTTCTCCACGGCGACAAGAAGGACTTCGTTCCCGAGCAGGGTCTCAACATGATCAAGATTCTCTCCGCAATCTACGAGTCCGCACAGACCGGTAAGGAAGTTATCCTTTAATTATCAGGAGTAAGGGGGGCACGACCGTGCCCCCCGCATCATAATTATGGCAAAAATAGGTTTCATTTCGCTCGGCTGCCCTAAAAATCTCACCGACACCGAGGTAATGCTGCGCTCGCTCATTTCCGCGGGGTACGAGATAACTCCCGAGGAGACTCTCGCGGACGTGGTTATAATCAATACGTGCGCGTTCATCGAGAGCGCAAAGCAGGAGTCGATTGACAACATTCTCGATATCGCGTGGCTCAAGGAGAACCGCTCGCTCAAGGGAATCATCGTCACCGGCTGCCTCGCGGAGAGATACCGCGAGCAGATAATGGAGGAGATGCCCGAGGTCGACGCCGTGCTCGGCTGCGGCGGTGAGGGCAAAATCGTCGAGGCGGTCAAGGCCGTGCTTGACGGTAAGACGTTCTACTGCTGTGACGATAAGGAAAAATCCGCTCTCGGCGGCGAGAGACTCGTCACCACGGGAGACATGGCGTACATAAAGATTGCCGAGGGCTGCAACAACCGCTGCACGTACTGCGCGATTCCGCTCATCCGCGGCAGAATGAGAAGCCGCACGGTCGAGGACATCGTTGCCGAGGCAAAGGAGCTTGACTCTATGGGCATAAAGGAGCTCGTCGTCGTCGCGCAGGATACCTCCGCATACGGTATAGATATTTACGGCAAGTACGAGCTGCCGCGTCTGCTCCGCGAGATTTGCGCCGCCACGAGCATACCGTGGATACGCATGCTCTATCTCTATCCCGACAAGATAACCGACGAGCTGATTGAGACCGTAAAGGAAAACGACAGAATCCTGCCGTATTTCGATATTCCCGTTCAGCATATCAGCGATAACATGCTCCGCCGCATGGCGAGAAAAGGCGGCTCCGCCGTCATCCGCGACGCGTTCCGCCGCATCCGCGAGGCTATCCCCGACGCGATTCTCCGTACCACCGCAATCGTCGGCTTCCCCGGTGAGACCGAGGACGACTTCAACGAGCTCTGCGAGTTCGTGAAGGAGACGAAATTCGACCGTTTCGGCGCGTTCACGTACTCCCGCGAGGAGGACACGCCCGCATACGATTTCGACGACCAGATAGACGAGGACGTAAAGCAGCAGAGATACGATATCGTAATGCGCGAGCAGGCTGAGGTGAGCGCCCGGAAAATGGAGGCGTACGTCGGACGTACCCTTGAGGTGCTCTGCGAGGGCTTTGACCCCGTAGCCGAAACGCACTACGGCAGAGGCCGCGCCGACGCTCCCGAAATCGACGGCAAGGTGTACTTCACTTCCGACCGACGGGTCGAGGAAGGCGAGATGGTGCAGGTCAAAATAACCGAAGCCATGGACTTCGACCTCATCGGCGAGAGCACCGAAATTCACAGGAAGAGAAAATAAAAAACAGCCTCCCGCAAAGGGAGGCTGTTTTGAGCATTCGGCATTGAGCGAAATTTGCCAACGGCAAATTCGTCGGGTTTAGGCGCAGCCTAACACCCAGCATTCAGCATTCAGAGGCTAAGCTTTTCGTCCGTGCGTGGACTTGCGCAATAAAAAACCGTTCGGGATTCCGAACGGTTTTTAATATGTGCATATCATAAGACGCTTTTCTTTGGGGCCACAGGCGCAAAGAAAAGCTTTGTAAAAGAAACACCGTATGGGCGGGACTCCGTCCCGAGCCCTGCCGCCTTTGAAAAGGCGGGCGAAACTTTTCATACAATAAGTAAAGCGGAGCTTTACGTCTGTGGATATACTTCAAGTACAGTATAAAA
>JAZUGD010000162.1:0-1813 GCA_045641025.1 Eubacteriales bacterium | reverse complement strand
TACGCCGCAGCCGACGGCTACGCCGCGGCTGATACGTACTCTGCGCGCGCAGGTCACTCCGAGCATCAGAGCGGGCTTGCGATGGACCTCAACTCGCTGTACACCTCCTTCGGTGACACGGCAGAGGGAATATGGCTCCGTGACAACTGTCACAAATACGGCTTTATAATCCGCTATCCGGCGGGTAAGGAGAGCGTGACCGGCTATATGTACGAGCCGTGGCACGTCAGATACGTAGGCGAAGAAGTCGCAGCGGCGATATATAACAGCGGTCTTTGCTTTGAAGAATATTTCGGCATAACCTCGTGTTACTCCTGACAGGGAAATACACATCGTGAAAGGCTTGGTAAACTTATGAAAATCATTGTTGTCGGCGGCGGCGTGGTAGGAAGCGCAATCATATCCGTCCTTCGCCCCGAGGGTCACGACATCTCTCTCATCGATACGAATCCCGAATCTCTCAGACAGGCTGCGGAGGATTACGACATACTCGAGGTAGTCGGCTCTGCCATAAACAAAGACCGCCTGAAGGAAGCGGGAGTCGAAAACTGCGACCTGCTTATCGCCACGACCAATCTGGACGAGATGAACCTTCTCGCCTGCGTGATGGCGAAAAAGCTCGGCGCAAAAGCGTGCGTTGCCCGCGTACGCGACCCCGAGATGAACGGTCAGCTTAAGTTTATGCGTGATGACCTCGGCATAAACAGAATCGTAAATCCCGAGTTTATTACCGCACAGCATCTGTCGAGAATGCTCCGTATTCCCGCGGCAACTCACGTCGAGTCGTTCGCAAACGGACGTATCGACATGGTGGAAATGGTAGTACCCGAGGGAAGCGTCATCGACGGCGTTGCTCTCAAGAATCTCAACTCCAAGGTCGGCGGCGAGAAGGTCCTCGTCTGCGCGGTCGAAAGAGAAAAGGAAACCGTCATTCCCGACGGTGAATTCGTACTTCGCGCGGGTGACAAGATACACTTTACCGCAGGTCACGAGCAGATATCCGCCTTCTTCCGTCAGGTAGGTGTCACCAAAACGAGAATAAGAAACGTCATGCTTATCGGAGGCGGCAGAATCGCTTATTACCTTGCGAGAATGCTCACCGAATCCGGCATGAACGTCAAGATAATAGAAAAAGACAACGACCGCTGCAAGACGCTCGCGAAGATTCTTCCGAAGGCTTCCGTCATAAGCGGTGACGGCGCAAATCAGGATCTTCTTCTCGACGAAGGAATCGCCGATTTCGACGCGTGCGTAACGCTTACCGAAAACGACGCAAACAACATCATAATCTCTCTCTTCGCAAAGACCAAGGAAGTACCCAAAATTATCACCAAGGAAAACAGCTCGGACCTTCGCCGTATGGCAATCGAGGCGGGGCTTGCAAGCCACGTCACTCCGAGAGAGCTTATCGCCGACGTAATCCTTTCATACGTCCGCGGACGCAAGAACTCCAAGGGCGGCGCGATGGTGTCAATGGTAACCCTCGTGAACGGCAGCATCGAAGCGCTTGAATTCGTAGCGGCGGAGGACGGCAAGACCGTAGGTAAGCCGCTCTCGAAGCTCGGACTCAAGAAGGGAATACTCATAGCCGGAATCTTCCGTGACGGAAAGACCCGTTTCCCCTCCGGTAGTGATACCATCGAGCCCGGTGATAACGTAATAGTCGTAACCACCAACAGACACATCACCTCACTTGACCAGATAATTGACTGACCCGCTTCCCTCGCATAGGAGGACTTAGCGTGAAGGTTTATGCGGCTGTAAGCAAAGTGTAACCTTTCACGCTTGAACCGGCGGCTGAAAAATCCATAAG
>JAZUGD010000161.1:0-8284 GCA_045641025.1 Eubacteriales bacterium | reverse complement strand
CGCTGTGGGCCTCCGCAACACGACCACCGGTGATACCCTCTGCGATGACAAGTCTCCCATCATTCTGGAGTCTATGGAATTCCCCGAGCCCGTTATCCGCGTGGCTATCGAGCCCAAGACCAAGGCAGGTCAGGAAAAGATGGGTATTGCACTCTCCAAGCTTGCCGAGGAAGACCCCACGTTCCGTACCTATACGGACGAGGAAACCGGTCAGACCATCATCGCCGGCATGGGTGAGCTCCATCTTGAAATCATCGTAGACAGACTTCTGCGTGAATTCAAGGTCGAGGCTAACGTAGGTAAGCCTCACGTTTCTTACAAAGAGACGATTCGTAAAACCGTCAGCCAGGATACCAAGTATGCCCGTCAGTCCGGCGGTAAGGGTCAGTACGGTCACGTTAAGATCACTATTGAACCCAACGAGCCCGGCAAGGGATACGAATTCATCAACAGCGTTGTCGGCGGTGCTATTCCGAAGGTATACATCCCCGCAGTTGACCAGGGTATTCAGGGCGCTATGCAGACCGGTGTTCTTGCAGGCTACAACGTAGTTGACGTCAAGGTCACCCTGTTCGACGGTTCATATCATGAAGTCGACTCGTCCGAGATGGCGTTCAAGATCGCCGGCTCCATGGCTTTCAAGGAAGCTATGCGTCAGGCTGACCCCGTTCTCACCGAGCCTATCATGAAGGTCGTTACGATTACTCCCGACGAATACCTCGGCGACGTTATCGGCGACATGAACTCCCGCCGCGGCAACATCCAGTCCATGGATACGCTTTCCGGCGCAACTCAGATTACCGCACACGTTCCGCTTGCCGAAATGTTCGGTTACACCACCGACCTTCGTTCCAAGACGCAGGGCCGTGCTCAGTTCTCCATGGAGCCGAGCCACTTTGCAGAGGTTCCGAAGAGCATTCAGGAAGCCATCGTCAGCGGTAAGGCACACTAATTTTCAAAAAATTTTTAAATTTCTATACGGAGGATTTTTACAATGGCAAAGGCAAAATTCGAAAGAACGAAACCCCACGTAAATATCGGTACCATCGGTCACGTTGACCATGGTAAGACCACTCTGACCGCAGCTATCACCAAGACCCTTTCTCTCGGCAACGGCGACATCGAGTTCATGGCTTATGACCAGATCGATAACGCTCCCGAGGAGAGAGCACGTGGTATCACGATCAACACCAGACACGTTGAGTACGAAACCGAAGCACGTCACTATGCACACGTTGACTGCCCCGGCCACGCCGACTACGTTAAGAACATGATCACCGGTGCCGCTCAGATGGACGGTGCTATCCTCGTAGTTGCAGCTTCCGACGGTCCTATGCAGCAGACCCGTGAGCACATCCTGCTCGCTCGTCAGGTTGGCGTTCCCGCAATCGTTGTTTACATGAACAAGACTGACCTCGTTGATGACGAGGAGCTTCTTGAGCTCGTAGAGATGGAAGTTCGTGAACTCCTCAACGAGTATGACTTCCCGGGCGACGATATTCCGATTATCCGCGGTTCCGCTCGTGTTGCTCTTGACAGCGCTTCTACCGACGTTAACGCTCCCGAGTACGCTTCCATCAAGGAACTCATGGATGCTGTTGACTCCTACATCCCGACTCCCGAGAGAAAGGCAGACCTGCCCTTCCTGCTTCCTGTCGAGGACGTATTCTCCATTTCCGGTCGTGGTACCGTTGCTACCGGTCGTGTAGAGCGTGGTACCGTTAAGATGGCTGATACCGTTGAGATCGTTGGTCTCACCGAGGAAAGCCGCACCACCGTTATCACCGGCGTTGAGATGTTCCATAAGCTTCTCGACTCCGCTGAGGCAGGCGACAACGTAGGTCTTCTCCTTCGTGGTATCGCTAAGAACGAAATCGAGCGTGGTCAGGTTCTCTGCAAGCCCGGTTCGATCAAGCCCCACACCAAGTTCGTTGGTCAGGTTTACGTTCTGACTGAAAAAGAGGGTGGCCGTCAGAAGCCCTTCTTCGCAGGTTACCGTCCTCAGTTCTACTTCAGAACTACCGACGTTACCGGTACTATCGGTCTTCCCGCAGACGTTGAGATGTGCCGTCCCGGCGATAACGTCAACATGACTGTTGAACTTATCACCCCCATCGCTATCGAGCAGGGTCTTCGTTTTGCAATCCGTGAGGGTGGCAGAACCGTTGGTTCCGGCGTCGTTGGCGATATCCTTGACTAATTAATAAGTCATAATCAAATCTGGGGCTGTTGCTTTCCGCAACAGCCCCATTTGAAAATATACCGATATGAAAACAAAACAAAAAAGCAAGCTTCGCAGACTTACCGCCGCATCGGTATTCTGTGCTCTTGCTTACGTATGCGTATTCCTGATACGCTTCAAGGTCTCGTTCCTGACCTTTGACCTGAAGGACGCCGTTATGGTTATCGGCTCCATGTATCTCGGTCCCGTTTATGCTTTTGTGATGCCCGTAGTGGTATCACTCACCGAATTTCTGACAATAAGCGATACGGGTGTTTACGGCCTTATAATGAACTTTCTGTCAAGCGCCGCATACTGTCTCGTCGCCTCACTCATATACCGTCACAAGCGCAAGATTTCCGGCGCGGTAATCGCGCTCGTATCCGCCTCCGCGGCAACCGTCGTGCTCATGTGCGCCGCAAACCTTATTATCACTCCGTACTACATGCACGTTCCGGCATCGGAAATCAAAGCCTTGCTCCCTACCCTGCTTCTGCCCTTCAATCTGACGAAATGCGTGGTTAACTCCTCCGTCGTCATGCTCCTGTATAAATCCTTCTCCGCGGCACTCAAGCACGCCGGAGTCAACGGTATGGAAGATACGAACGGAGCACAGCATACGTTCCACCCCGTAATCACCGCCGTGTCGGTGCTCGTGCTGATAGCGGCGCTCGTATTCCTCTTTGTTGTTCTCAAAGCCGATATAGGTTAAAATCTTACCGAAAGGAAGTGCCCCGTGAAAAAGCTGCTCTACGTGTTTTTCATCTCCATGGTACCGTTCATCGAGCTCCGCGGCGGAATCATCGCGGGCGCGGGTGCGGGAATACCGTGGTGGCAGAACATGCTTGTCTGCATCATCGGAAGCATGCTTCCCGTACCGTTCATCCTTCTCTTTATCCGTAAAATCATCGAATGGATGAAAAAGATACCGAGGCTTGAAAAGATTGCGCATTATCTTGAAGCCAAAGCCGAAAAAAACAAGGCTAAGGTTCTGCGCTACGCCTTCTGGGGGCTGATGCTCTTCGTTGCGATTCCTCTGCCCGGCACCGGTGCGTGGACCGGCTCACTCGTTGCGGCGATGCTTGACATGAGAATGAAAAAAGCACTTCCCGCAATATTCGTCGGAGTCGCAGTTGCCGCCGTTATAATGACGGTCGCCTCATACGGCACCGCGGGCATTTTCAGAATATTTCTGTAAAACAAAACTTTCTTATCCGAAAGCCGGGTAAGAAAGTTTTTTCTTTGATACGTTTATTTTCGTTCGATTTTATTGCATATTCCGTCCTGATATATTATACTGTACTTATCCCAAACACATATACAAGGAGAATCTTTTATGAAAGAATTTATGAACAAATGCATCGAACTCGGAACGAAGTTCGGCGGTAAGCTTGTCGGCGCGATAGTTGTTCTCATCGTCGGCTACATTCTCATCCGTTTTATCAAAAAGCTTATGGTCAAGTCTCAGGGCTTCTCAAAGATGGACAAAACCGTACAGAGCTTCCTCCGCAGCTTTGTAACCGTCGTGCTGTATCTTCTGCTGATTATCTGCGTAATCGGCATTCTCGGCATTCCCATGACGTCCGTTATCGCGGTGCTTGCTTCCTGCGGTCTTGCCATCGGTCTTGCTCTGCAGGGTGCGCTGAGCAACTTCGCCGGAGGACTGATGATTCTTATTTTCAAGCCGTTCCGCGTAGAAGATTACATAAACGCCGCCGGTGCCGAGGGCTCCGTGCAGAACATCAGCATTTTCTACACTACCCTGCTCACCGTTGACAACAAGCGTATTACCGTTCCCAACGGCGACCTCATGAACTCCGTCGTGACCAACTTCTCTGCAGAAAATCTGCGCCGCGTTGACCTTGACTTCAAGATTACCAACGACTGCGACCTCGGTCTTGCCAAGGACGTTCTCATGAAAGCCGCAGAGAAAACGAACGGCGTTCTTACCGAGCCCGCTCCCTTCTGCCGCATGTCTTCCGTAGATGACGACACCTATATTCTTACCGTACGTGCATGGTGTGCCGGTGCAGAATACTGGGACGTATACTACGACCTGCTTGAGAACTGCAGTAACGCTCTGAGCGAGAACGGCATCGACGACCCCGAGGAGCGTATCGCCGTCCGTCTTGTAAACGAAGAGAAATAATTTTCGGAATGTGGATTTTGTACGGCAAAATCCGATGCTCGTTATGGGAGCAGACAAATCAGAATTTATTGAGGTGAATCAATAATATGGGAAATATTATTTGGATACTCATATTGTTGCCGTGCAGTATGCTTTTTACAGGAATCGGGATCTATGCGTTGAATCAGAAAAAGCCCATGTGGTTTTGGTCCGGTAACACTGTAGGCGAAAATGAAATATCGGATATTCAATCATACAACAGAGCGAACGCTATTATGTGGCTTTGCTTTTCAGTACCGTTTTGGGTCAGTACGTTTCTCGGATATTTTTACATTAAAGCCGGTGGGGTTGTTTTGATTGCAACTTGTATTCTCGGAATTCCTGCCCTTCCGATAGCGTACGGAAAAATTTACAAAAAATACAAACGGAAAATTTAATTCGACAAATCCCGGTTTGTCGGACAAAAGAATTACCCGCCGAAAAGAAATTCCTTTTCGGCGGGTTTTCTTGTTAAATTACTTCCTTATGGAGCGGTGCCCTTATCTGTCCGGGCTCTTTTAATAATAAAAAGTTAACGGTTCGTGTTTAAATCAGCCTTTAACGTTATAATCTGCCGAAAGAAGGTTCATGGATTTGAAGAACTTATGGTAGTAAATGAAGGGACCGACAAGTATCAAAGAACCAAGAACGCCCCAACCCCAGAACGTACCGGCACCAAACGAATATGCTATGCCTCTGCGATTAAGCTCGTTACCGATTCTCGCGCTGATTCTATGCTGCCAAACAATCGGAACGATGCCTAACGTCAGCCAAGAGAAAACAAAGAATACAAGGCAATAATGCATTGTTTTCTTTCCGTCGTATTTGCTTGCAATAGTGTTGATATCTTCGCTGATTTTCGATAAGACTACGAGGCCGTAAATTCCGAAAGTAATTAAAGACAGAAGAATAAATTTCAGTAAACCTCTGTTGGTCTTTAATTTGTAAGCCGGAGCAGCCGAAGCGGAAGCACCTGCTGCCACCCCGCAATTAGGACAAACGACCGCCTCATCAACCAATTCTGCACCGCATGTACTGCAATACTTCAGAGATATGCCTCCTTGTTTTTTTATTATCAATCCGAGCAGAGCAAACAAATGCCTGCAATCAGATTAACAAGCAACAGAGCCGCAACCTTTAAGCCGGTGCTTATCGGTTCACCGGAATCCAGTTTTTTGAAGATGCTGACAGTAATGGGGATACACCACGCCAAAGGAATCAGCGCCCAGCCGGATGCAACACAGCCGATCACCAAAAATACTTTTATCACAACGGACATCGTGTCGTCTTTAGGCGCCTGAGCTTTTGCCTGCTCGGGCGTTTGAGCGGAACATCCGCAATTAACACATACAACCGCTTCATCAATAAGCTGTGCGCCGCAATGGGTACAGTACTTCAAAACGTTTCCCTCCTCAAGTATGAACGATTATCTTTTATAATTGTAATATGCGGAAAAGGTAAAGTCAATATAATAACAGGAAAAGCGTTAATTTCCTGAAGATTGTGACATTTCATGCATATACGTAAACGGGAATTTTTTATTAAAGAGTCTGCGTAAAGGCGGAATAAAGCAAGCCGAGTCCGCCGAGTGCATACGCCGCGATTGCGAGAACCGCCGCAATTATGTAAGCGCACCAGAAGGAGCGGGCGAAGCTTCTGCGGTTGACGTTGGAGCTGTTGAAGCTTAATACTATAAGAGCTATGAAGCCCACGAGGGGAATCGAAAACAGAATGGAATAACCGAAATATGCCCACGGGCTCAGAGGTCTGAACTTTTCGGGACCTGTGTAGTCGTATCTGCTCATTTTTTACACCTTCTTTGCATTATTTGTGGATTTATGTACCTTATATATTGTATCACCAAGTTCCGCGT
Source organism: Eubacteriales bacterium (assembly GCA_045641025.1). Classification (GTDB taxonomy): domain Bacteria; phylum Bacillota; class Clostridia; order Oscillospirales; family CAG-272; genus UMGS1312. The sequence continues at coordinate 2,023 of JAZUGD010000161.1, read as the reverse complement.
ATGTCAATTACCCGCTTTTGTTTTCGTATTTCCGTATTTTTTTGCGTATCTCTCTTGATACCGTGGATAAAACGTGATATAATATATCGGTATTTGAAATACGTAAATTTAATCTTATCGAGAGTGGCTGAGGGACAGGCCCTGTGAAGCCCGGCAACCTACTGTTCAGGCATGGACGGCAAGGTGCCAATTCCAGTAGATGAGAAGCTTGCAAACCGCGGAGTTTTCGGGCTTTTTGTCCGAAACTTTTTTATTGTATATTATCAAAAGGAGTGACATATATGAGAAAGCTTTTTACCTCCGAATCCGTTACCGAAGGACATCCCGACAAAATCTGTGACCAGATTTCCGACGCGGTGCTTGACGCACTGCTCCGTGAGGACCCGATGTCCCGTGTTGCCTGCGAAACCGCCTGCACCACGGGTCTTGTGCTCGTCATGGGTGAGATTACCTCAAACGCTTACGCGGACATTCCCGGTATCGTGAGAAACACCGTAAGACGCATCGGTTACGACCGTGCGAAGTTCGGTTTTGACTGTGACACCTGCGGTATCATCAACTCCATTCACGAGCAGTCCGCCGACATAGCTCTCGGCGTTGACCGTTCCTTTGAGGCAAAGCTTGCCGATAGCTTCGACATCGGCGCGGGCGACCAGGGACTTATGTTCGGTTACGCCTGCAGAGAGACTCCCGAGCTTATGCCTCTGCCCATTTCTCTCTCCCACAAGACCGCAAAGAGACTTGCCGAGGTGAGGAAGAACGGTACTCTTCCCTATCTCCGTCCCGACGGAAAGACGCAGTTCACCATTGAGTACGAGGACGGCAAGCCCGTTCGTATCGATACCATCGTCGTATCGACTCAGCACTCTCCCGACGTTGAGCTTGAAACCGCAAGAGAAGATATTATTAAGCACGTTATCACTCCGTCCGTTCCCGCAGATATGATGGACGACGCGACGAAGATTTACGTAAACCCGACCGGACGCTTCGTTATCGGCGGTCCCAACGGCGACAGCGGACTTACCGGACGTAAGATTATCGTTGACACCTACGGCGGATACGCCCGTCACGGCGGCGGCGCATTCTCCGGCAAGGATCCGACCAAGGTTGACAGAAGCGCATGCTATGCCGCACGTCACGTTGCGAAAAACGTCGTTGACGCAGGCATCGCCGACAAGTGCGAGGTTCAGCTTGCGTACGCCATCGGCGTTGCAAAGCCCGTATCCGTCATGGTTGACACCTTCGGCACCGGTAAATTCTCCGACGAGTCTATCGCCAAGGTAATAACCGACAAGGTTGACCTTCGCCCCGCCGCTATTATCGAGCGTCTCGGTCTGCGCGCTCCCATTTACGAAGCACTTGCCTCCTACGGTCACTTCGGCCGTGAGGACCTCGGCGTTGCATGGGAAAAGTGCGACCTCTCTCTGTAATCATGGAAAAGGCTAAAGTATATTTCACCGACTTCCGTACCGAAGCATTCGGTGACAGTCTCACCGTTAAGCTGCAGAAGCTGATGCGCCGTGCCGGAATCGCCGACATTGACATGGACGGCCGCTTCGTTGCAATAAAGATGCACTTCGGTGAGCTCGGAAACATAAGCTACCTTCGTCCGAATTACGCACGTGCGGTAGTCGACGTTATAAAGGAGCTCGGCGGCAAGCCGTTCCTTACCGACTGTAACACGATGTATCCCGGAAGCCGCAAGAACGCACTCGAGCATCTCGAATGTGCATGGCAGAACGGCTTTACCCCGCTGACGGTAGGCTGCCCCGTTATTATCGGTGACGGTCTCAAGGGTACGGACGACGTTGAAGTGCCCGTTTCCGGCGGAGAATACGTCAAGACAGCAAAAATCGGACGCGCCGTTATGGACGCGGACGTATTTATAAGCCTTACCCACTTCAAGGGTCACGAGATGACGGGATTCGGCGGTACGATAAAGAACATCGGCATGGGCTGCGGCTCGCGTGCGGGCAAAACCGAACAGCACTCGGGCGGCAAGCCGTATATTAAAGAAAAGAAG
>JAZUGD010000160.1:0-18547 GCA_045641025.1 Eubacteriales bacterium | reverse complement strand
ATATCGAGTGGGTATACAGCCTCTTCCCGCGTCTTAAAGAAAGACATTGGCAGATGGCGGGTACGCTTTCCGGCGGTGGGCAGCAGATGCTCGCAGTCGCACGCGGACTTATGTCAAAGCCCAAGCTTATGATGATGGACGAGCCGTCGCTCGGACTCGCACCGCTCGTCGTGCGCGATATCTTCGATATTATAAAGAAGATAGCCGCAGAGGGCGTGACCATCCTGCTCAACGAGCAGAACGCGAATATGGCGCTCAAGATAGCCGACAAGGGCTACGTCATGGAGGTCGGAAACGTAACGCTTTCCGGCACGGGACGCGAGCTTCTCGCCGACGAATCCGTCAAGGCGGCATATCTCGGAAAATAAAATACATCCGGTACGCGGAGCCCCGCGTACCGGATTTTTATATGATATTGAAATTTTCACATTTTTGTGCTATTATATAATAGATTGTTACAAAGTTCTCCGCAGGAGGTCTCGATGGAACACGAAAAAAACAAAAAGCGCAGGGGGCTTAAAATATTCCTGATAATCATCGCCTGCCTCGTAGGCCTCGTTCTCGTCGCAGGTGCGGGAGTATATCTCTACGTGCGCAATATATACAGCGGCTTTACCGACCCCGACGCACCCGACATAGTGGAGCCCTCGGAGACATACAAGCCCGATCTCGAGGTGCCGGAGGAGGATTTTTCTTCGGACAAGCCTACGGCGGAAGAGGGCGAGGACGAGCCTCTCTTCATCACCGACGAGACGCCGCTGCTCGAAGGACACGACGAGCTTACCCCCATATACAAGGTCAAGCCGATTGATAAGAATATCGTAAATATTCTGTTCCTCGGTATTGACGTGGAGGATTTCGAAAAGTACGGCGGCGGACGAAGCGACAGCATGATAATGCTCTCGTTCAACAAAACCACCGGAGAAGTGCAGATGTTCTCGTTCATGCGTGACTCTCTCGTGCCGATTGAGGGCGTGGGCTGGACCAAGCTCAATCACACGTACGCCTACGGCAAAGCGGGACTTACGATAAATACTCTCAACAATCTGTTCGGACTCGATATTCAGAAATACGCGGTAATCGACTGGTCGGGACTGCGTGATATAGTCAATCACATCGGCGGTATCGACGTAAATCTCACCGCCGAAGAAGCGGAATACTATAACCGGCGTTCATACATAGACGGTCTCGTTCCGGGCAAAAACCATATAAACGGCACGGTTGCTCTTGTTCATTCGAGAAACCGCACGCTCGGTGCCGATTACGAACGTACACGCCGCCAGAGAGACGTACTTATGGCAATATATAACGAGGTTATGGGAAGATACGACGTATCCGAAATGATTGATTTCGTCGAGTTCGCTTCAACTGCGGTCAAGACGAATATTTCATTCGGGATGATGACCTCGTATGCGACCTCGCTGTACAGGCTGAAGGACGGAGTGAACATCAGTCCGTATCAGGTGCCGCTTCCGGATACGTACGAGGGCGGCTGGTATAACTGCACCGAGGGCTGGCTTTCAGTTGTCAAGATTGACATAACCGAAAACAAAAATCAAATTCTCGATATGATTTACGGTAAACACTGAGGAGGACATAACCAATGAACGAAAACGTAAAAGAAAAGAAAAAGCACAAGGGACTTAAGGTGTTTCTCATAATTCTTGCCTGCATTATCGGCCTTGTTCTGATAGCAGGCGGTGCGCTGTATTTCTATGTGCGTCATCTGTACAGCGGATTTACCGACCCGAATGCGCCCGAAATCGTTGAGCAGGAAATCACGACGGAAACGGACCTTGAAGTGCCTGAAGAAGACTTCTCACCGAAAATGCCGAAGATTACGCCGGACGAAAAAGACAAACCGGGCGATAACGGAGAAGACACTCCGTCACAGGCCGACGCGTGGGGTTATTCTTACGGCGAGGACTATACCGGAGAGTTCGTACCCTACGTTCCCGAGGGCGGCTGGCCGGTAGAGACCATTCCGATTTACAAAAAAGCCCAGATTGACCCGAACGTAGTCAATATTCTTCTTGCGGGAATTGACGTAAGTAATTTTGAAGTCGACGGAAGCGGACGAAGCGACAGTATGATTTTACTGTCGTTCAACAAGTCAACGGGAAGTGTGAAAATGTTCTCGTTCATGCGTGACTCGCTTGTGCCGATACCGGGCGTAGGCTGGACAAAGCTTAACCATTCGTACGCATACGGTAAAATAGGTCTTACCATTAATACTTTAAACAGCCTTTTCGGGCTTGACATTCAGTCGTATGCCGTCGTTGACTGGTCGGGGCTCAAGGAAATAGTCAACTATATCGGCGGTATTGATGTTATATTAAGCGAAGAAGAAGCGGCTTATTATAATTCTCTCTATAATACTACCGAATACAAGTCGGGCCCTTACCACTTTAACGGATATCAGGCGTGGAGACATTCGTCCAACCGAAAAATAGGCGGTGACTATGAGCGAACCCGCAGACAGAGAGACGTTCTTACTGCAATTTACAACAAAGTAATGAGCAAGTTTGACCTCGGCAACATATCCGAATTTATCAATTTTATCTCCGGAAGTATTAAAACCAACGTGTCTTTCGATACAATGACTTCGTTTGCCACGATGATTTTCAATATGAGAGGACAGATTAACATCGAACCGTATCAGGTACCGCTGCCGGGTACTTATGAAGGCGGATGGTACAACTGCGTTGAGGGCTGGCTGTCGGTCGTAAGAATCGACATCCCGTCAAACCGTGCGCAGATACTTGCGAAAATCTACGGCTGAACCGAAAAACCTGCCGCAATGCGGCAGGTTTTCGTTTTTGCTATTGTAAAATTGTATCCGGTCTGCTACAATACAATATGATATAAAATTACTATGGGAGGTGAGAACGTGAACGCCGGAAACGACCTGACGACGGGCGTTATATGGAAGCGGCTCGTGCTTTATTTTCTGCCTATCGTTGCGGGAACTCTGTTTCAGCAGCTTTATAACGCGGTCGACGCGATAGTCGTCGGTAAGTTCGTCGGCACCGAGGCACTTGCCGCCGTCGGCGGGAGCCCCGCTACGCTCTCGAACCTTCTCATAGGCTTTTTCGTTGCACTGTCGGGCGGCGCGTGCGTCGTCATCGCACAGCATTTCGGTGCAAAACGACACCTCCTCGTCTCGCGTGAGATACATACGTCGATAACATTCTGCCTCATCGTAGGCGTGCTTCTGAGCGTTATCGTAATATCCGCGGCACCGGCGCTTCTGCACCTTCTGAAAACTCCCGCCGATACGTTTGAGCAGGCGGTCGAGTACACGAGAATATACTTTACCGGATGCATCTTCATGCTTCTGTTCAATATGGGCTCGGGAATCCTCCGTGCGCTCGGCGAGTCGCGCAGACCGTTCTTCTACCTCACCGCGAGCTGCATCATCAATATCATCCTCGACCTCGTATTCGTAATTGCGTGCGGCTGGGGTGTTGCCGGTGTCGCATGGGCGACCGTAATCGCACAGGCGGTCAGCGCCGTTATGGTAACGGTGGATTTGTGCCTTGCCAAAAAGGAGTACCGCCTGCGTTTCCGCCGCCTCGGAATAAACTTCCCGATTCTCGGGAACATGATGAAAATCGGTATTCCTTCGGGGCTTCAGTCGTCGATGTACGGCCTTTCGAATATGATTCTTCAGGTCGGGGTAAATACCCTCGGTACAGTCGTCGTCGCCTCGTGGGCGATGAGCGGTAAGCTTGACGGCATATACTGGGCAACTGCGAGCGCCTTCGGTACCGCCGTCATGAATTTCGTCGGGCAGAACTTCGGTGCGGGACGGCAGGACAGAATCAAGCAGTGCGTCAAGACGAGCTTTTATCTCTTCACCGGAATAACCGTGTTCCTCAGCACGCTTATTATGTCCGTCGCAATACCGGTGCTTCACGTTTTCACAAACGATCAGGCGGTTATCGACACCACGTGGAAGATAATCACTTACTTCGTACCTACGTATCTGCTGTGGACAATCATAGAGGTAATCTCGGGTGTACTCCGCGGAATGGGCGACGCGATAAAGCCCATGATAATAATTGCGCTCGGCGTGTGTCTGGTCCGCGTTATATGGGTGCTTACGGTCTTTCAGCTGTGGCGTACGCTGTTCATCATCAGTATCTGCTACCCCATCTCGTGGGGAGTTACGGACGTTGCACTTATTATCTATTATTTCAAAGGAAGCGCCTTTGCAAAGAAAAAAGAGTCAGTTTAACTGACTCTTTTTTGCTTATTTGAGAATTTCCTTAATCCGGTCTGCTATCTGTCTCATACCCGTAATCGTCGGGTGACCGGAGCTCTTTTCGAGGTCGTGAAGCAGCACGTACTCCGCTCCGAAGTGTTTGCAGATATCGACCGTGCCGTCCGTGATCTCGGGCGAGAGGTCGCTATTAATAATGCATACGACTCTTGCGTCGGGCGCCGTTTCACGGAGATACTTCACCGTCAGCGACATTGCGGGCAGAAACGCAACCGTTTCGTCCTCGGTGATACCGTCGTATTTCAGCTCACCTACGGGAGAGTTGTTCCAGAAATCGTTCGTGCCGCCGAATACGAAAACGGTGTCAATCTTCTCTCCGAGGCAGACACCGTCGATCAGCACGCGGCGTACACGGTTTACGAACGAGGAATCGGGGCAGTAGCCGCCGTAGCCGGTGTTGCACACCGTCGTGCCGGACCAGCTGTTGTTCATGACGATTTTTGAGTCCGTCTCTTTTTCTACGAGCTTCCACCACGTGTTATCGACCGTTTCGAGACCCTTTTCAAGTCCATCTCCGGTGCCGTAGTAAGGCCAGCATCCCGGGGCGAGGTATCCCTCGTAGGTCGAATAGCTGTCGCCGAGAATAAATATATTTCCGAAAGTCATTGTTCGTCTCCAATCTGCATTTTCCTGATTATACCACAAGAGAGCGCGAAAAGCAACAAAATAAAACGCTACACTTGAAAAGAAACGGTGCAGGGTATATAATTAAATCAACAATACGAAAGCGAGGCATCGCCATGAGACTGTTTAAATCGCTCGATAACGAATTGCATACCCCGGTGAAGGGTACGTGGGCTCCGTATTATTTCCGTTTTCTCGGCTATAACGAGGACTTGTGCGCACCCGCGCCCATCCTCCGTGCGAGAGGAATATATACGCTTTTCACGGAAACCGAGCCGGTGGTTTTCCCGAGCGAGCTTGTGCTCGGCAACAAAATGTGCCTCGCTACGGAAAAGGCTGACCCCGTCCGGCTGAAATACGCACGCGCCAAGGTTGACGAGTTCGGACTGCGTACCTTTGCTAAAAACAACGACCATTTCGCACCCGATTACCGTCATCTGCTTGCCGTAGGCGTTCCGGGGCTTATTGAAGAAATCGACCGCTCGTCAAAGGTACATGCCGACGACCCCGGGAGGCTTCTCACGCTTGAGGCGATGAGGCTGACTCTCGTCGGATTTACCGAAATGATTGAAAACTACGCCGATAAAGCCGAAAGCCTTATCGGTACAAACGGATATTGCGACGATAGACTCGCGTCAGCGGCAAAGACCTGCCGCGCCGTGGCGCACGGCAAGCCCGAAACCTTCCGTGAGGCGCTTCAGCTCGTGTGGTTCTGCCATAATTCCTTCCAGCTTGAGAGCCGTTATGCCATGGCTCTCGGCAGACTCGATCAGTACCTTTATCCCTTCTATAAAGCCGACCGGGATGCCGGAAGACTCACTCCCGACGAGGCGGGCGAGCTTCTCGAGAACGTCTTCATCCGTCTGCGCGGCGACGTCGTAAACATCTGCGTCGGCGGTACGTCGCCCGACGGCTCGTGCGACGTAAACGAGCTCAGCTATATTATCGTCCGTGCCGTAAGAACGTGCTTCATCCCGGGGCCGAACCTCTCCGCGAGAATCAGCGAGAACACACCCGACAGCTTCCTTGACGAATGTCTCTGTTCAATAGGTACGGGACTCGGTTACCCCGCGCTCATGAACGACCGCGTCAATCTTGACGCGCTCCGCAAATACGGATATGAGGACAGTGACCTGTACGACTACTGTATGGTCGGATGCATCGAAAACTTCATTTCGGGCAAACAGCCGCCGTGGTCTGATAACCGCTTCGATACGCCGCGCTTCTTCGATTTCGTCTTCAACGACGGAGTGAGCGAAATATCCGAGACCGCCGGAGTTACCACTCCCGCCCTCTCCGAGCTTACCACGATGGACGAATTCATGCGTGCCTTCGAGAAGCAGGTCTCCTACGGTGTCACGGAGTACTGTGCAAGACTCAACAACTACAACAACAGCATAAATCAATCTCACTATCCCGAGCCGTTCCTCTCTTGCTTCTGCTGTGACTGCATAGGCAGAGGGCTCGATATAAACTGCGGCGGTGCGAAATACCCGTCCGTGCACGGTGCCGCGCTTATGGGCGTCGGCACGGTTGCAGATTCTCTTGCCGCAATAGAGAAGGTCGTCTACGTCGACAAAGCCGCAACGCTCGAGGAACTCCGCAATGCGATGAAGGCAAACTATGAGGGGTACGGTGAGCTCCGCGAGAAGCTTCTCGCCGCCCCGAAATACGGCAACAACGACGATTTCGTCGACAAATACGCCGTATGGTTTGTCGATTTCATTCCGAATGAGTTCAATAAATACAAGACCCGCGACGGCGGAGGCGTATATATCGGAATGGCGTCCAATACGCAGAACATCTCCGCGGGTGAGATTACCGGCGCAACGCCCGACGGCAGACTCGCGCGCGAGCCGCTGTCCGACGCAGCCTCTCCCACGTACGGCAGAGATACGCACGGCGCGACCGCGACGGTGCTCAGCATATCGAAGCCCGATTACACGAACAGCGCACTCGGAAGCGTAATCAACCAGAAGTATTCTCCCGCCATGTTCAAGGACGAAAAGAGAGCCAAACTGCTCTCGCTTATAAGAACGTACTTCCGTCTCGGCGGGCAGGAGATACAGATAAACGCCACCTCTCCCGAGGTGCTCCGCGACGCCATGGACAATCCCGAAAACTACCGTGACCTCGTCGTCAGAGTATCGGGCTTTTCGGCGTACTATACGGAGCTCGGCAGGAAGGTGCAGGAAGACATACTGAACCGTACGCAGAAGGACGAGTAAACGGTGAAGCTTTACATAAGTGACGTGCAGCGTTTTTCCGTAGGCGACGGAGACGGAATCCGTACGACCGTTTTCTTCAAGGGGTGCAGTCTCCTCTGCCCGTGGTGCCACAACCCCGAGGCGATGACGGCACGTGCGGTGACTCTGCGTTACGAAAGCGGAAAAACCAAGGTCAGCGGCAGGATAGCGACTCCCGAAGAACTGCTTCCCGAGCTGCTTGAGGACGTGCCGTTCTACTGCGACAGCGGCGGAGGCGTCACGCTTTCGGGCGGTGAGGTACTGCTTCAGGCGGAGGGTGCAACGGAACTGTCAAGGCTCCTGCGGGAGCAGGGCGTGTCCGTGCTTGTCGACACGGCGGGCTGCGTGCCGTCTTCGGCTTTCGATGCGGTTGACCCGTACGTCGACGGATATTTGTACGACTATAAGACCGCCGACGCGGAAAAATACCGTTTTATCGGCGGGGATATTGCGACTGTTGAAGAAAACCTCGCGCGCGTGCTTCGCGGCGGGCGTGACGTACACGTAAGAATCCCGCTTATCCCGGGCTTTAATACCGATGCGTCTTCCGTTTCGCTGATATGCGAAAGGCTTAAGGCGCTCGGAGTCGCGGCAGTCGAGCTGTTGCCGTTCCACCGTCTCGGAAGCGCGAAATACAAGGCTATGGGACTTGACTACGCGTACGCCGATACAGAACCGCTCACAGCGTCGGAAAAACGAAAGATAGTTACCGCATATTCGGAATGTTTTAAGGTGAAAACAGAATGAAAGACATAATCATATTCGGCGGACAGAGCAACATGCAGGGTGAGAACCGCGGAAAGACGCGATACGTCGTGCCGGGTTGCGCAGAGTACAAGTGGCTCACGGACGAGTGTGTGCCGCTCACCGACCCCGTGGGAGAGGACATCACGTTTGAAGGAAAGGCAGGCTGCACGTTCACCGACGGTACCGTGCAGAACGAGTGGCTTGCCACTCACGTTGCCGGTTCCGCGTGCTATCACGGCTCGACTCTCGTGCCGCCGTTCGCTAAAGCATATACGGAGGCGTGCGGACGCGGCGTGCTCGCCGTTCCTTTTGCGAAAGGAAGCACGTTCCTGCACGACTGGCTCCCGGGCACGAAAGCATACGAAATGATGCTCCGTAAGGTAAGCGGTGCAAGAAAGTACGCCGAGGACGGCGCACGTACCTTCTTCGTGCTTCTGCAGGGCGAGAACGACGCCGTTTTTTCACGCACGGTTGACGAATACTCAAAAACGCTCACCGCGTTCAAGGACGCGCTCGTGCGCGACCTCGGAATCGAAAAATTCGGCGTCATAAGCGTCGGGCACTTCTGCGGCGACGCACGTGACGACGCAATAATAGAGGCGCAGAAGAGGGTCTGCCGCACGGACGGTGATTTTCTCCTGCTCACGACTCTCGCGTCCGAGATACACGAGAGGGAAGAGTGCATGGAGCCGGGAATCCCGGGGCACTTTTCCGAAAAAGGTCTTGCCGTTATCGGCGAGGACGCGGGACGTACCCTCGGCGAATACGTAAAGCGGAACTGAAGAAAAAAGGCTGTCTCGTCTGAGACAGCCTGCCTGAAGTTTTATTCTTCGTATTTGCCGGAACGGTAGCGAATCATCGAAATGATGACCGAGATTATCGTGAAGCACTCGCAGAGAATGCCGCCGATGCTCGTGCACATGATGTTGTTCACGAGCCATATCGGAGATACCACCGCAAGCTGAAGTATGCGGAGAATCTTGCCGCTATTGTACCATACCATAAACGTACCCGTGCACTGCGCGAGAAGAAGCACGAGGGAGAACCAGCCCTGATGCGCGTACAGCATCGAGAAGAGCGTACCTCCCGCATACGCGCATATAAGACCGATGCAGATTGGCGTGCGGTATTTTTTGGGAGCAAAGCCGAAAAGCGTACCGCGGAAGATGTTTACTCCGTTGCACACCGCGGCGGCAATGTCACCGAAGAACACGTAGCTGAGCGCGAACAGCGCACCGCTGCACGCCTGCATGATGCAGAGCTTTTTCGTGCTTTTGCACTGAAACGACAGTATGGATATTATCATACCGGCGATGCTGATAATCTGCGCCAGTCCCGCGACGCTGAATACGTAATCTTTTACGGCTTGCATAATTCGTCCTTTGAAAAAAGATTCTTTCGACATTATATTACACGGAATGAATAAAGTCAATAAATTCCTTGACCGCTCTTGAAAAATATGAGGTGAAAAATGAAAAAACATAACCGTTTAACCGAAAGACTATGTACCCTTATCATCGTAATAGCCGTATGTATATCGGCAGTGCCGCAGGTATTTGCGGAATCCTACGTCGCGTACAGCCGGGTATATCCCGAGGTGTATGCCGGCATTAAGACCGCAGTGGATAATATGGAGCCTTCCTATACGATGCCGTCGGGTTATCACGTGAAGCCCGAGGAACTGTTCGGAATACTCGAAGAAATGGGACGCACGTGCGCCATGCACTTTACGCGAGACGGCGGATGCAGCTATTACACCTCGGTGTACGGCGGTCAGAAATACGTCACACGGGTGCTTTTCAGCTACGCAATGACCGAGAGCGAGGCTGAGACGGCAACTCGTACCGTCAATGATTTTATCGACGGCATCATATCCGCCGCACCGCAGGGAATGAGCGACTTTGAGAAGGTGCTCTATTATCACGATTATCTTGCGAATATTTTTATATATGACTATGATTTTCTGATATACGACGTTTTCAGCATGATATCGGGCGAGAAGGGCGTCTGTCAGGCGTACACTCTCCTTTACGGCGAGGTGCTGAACCGCGCCGGCATCGAAACGTCTTGGGCGAGCAGTGACGGCATGGACCATATATGGAACTGCGTAAAGCTCGGCGACTCGTGGTATCACGTCGACCTGACGTGGGACTCGGCGCCTTACGGATACCCGGGAGGCGTCGTGCATGACTATTTCCTCCTGAGTGACGAAGAGCTTCTGCAGACGGACCACTACGGATGGGTGTCACCCGTAACCTGCGGCAGCTCGTACGGAGACTTGTACGTGCGTAATATCACCACCGCCGTTGCACCTCTCGGCGACCTTTGGTATTATCTTGACGGTGACGGCAACCTCTGCGCACTTGACGACCCGTCGTCAGACAGTGCAGGAGACGTCGTTTCGCCACACGGTATGACGTGGAGAGTATGGGGGCAGAACGCATACTACGCGGGAATATTCGGCACCGTATGTGCGTATAACGGCCTTGTATGTTATACCTCTCCCACGAAGATAATGGCGTACGACCCGGCGAGCGGGCTTGAGAGTGCGCTGTATTCCTACACCGGAGGAGAAGGATACATATACGGAATGAAGCTCGGCGGATATACGCCGTATGCGGACGAGGGAGAAGCGGTTATCAACGTCTCTCAGTCTCCCGGACTCGGTGAGTACGTCACGGTTCAGGTAACGCTTATACGGACTATTCCGGGTGACGTAAACGGCGACGGTGAGGTGAACGCCTCGGACGTCAACGTGCTTAACAGATATATAGCCGGCTTCAGCGTAACGGTTAATACCGCGGCTGCCGACGTAAACGGTGACGGCGAGGTAGGCAGCTCGGACGCAAATCTGCTCCTTCGCTTTATCGCCGGCTACAGCGTAGACCTCGCAGCTTAAAACAAAAATACCCCGCACACCGTTAGGTGTGCGGGGGTTTTTTCTTTTCGATTAACCGAAGTATCTCTTGAGCAGACCTGCGAAAGCCTTGCCGTGGCGTGCTTCGTCGCGTGCCATCTCGTGAACGGTATCGTGGATGGCGTCAAGGTTATGCTCCTTCGCCATCTTTGCAAGCTCGGTCTTGCCTGCGGTAGCGCCGTTCTCGGCTGCAACTCTCATCTCGAGGTTCTTCTTGGTGCTGTCGGTTACGACCTCACCGAGCAGCTCGGCGAACTTGGAGGCGTGCTCTGCTTCCTCGTATGCCGCCTTTTCCCAGTAAAGAGCGATTTCGGGGTAACCCTCTCTTGCGGCAACGCGTGCCATTGCGAGGTACATGCCGACCTCACAGCACTCGCCGTTGAAGTTGGCGCGAAGACCTTCCTTGATTTCCTCGGGTACGTCCTTTGCGACACCTACGACGTGCTCTGCAGCCCAGACCATATCGTCGTCGGTTATTTCAACGAACTTTTCGGCGGGAGCCTTGCAGGTGGGGCAGGACTCGGGCTTCGTTTCGCTTTCTACGATTTCACCGCAGATGAGGCATTTCCATTTTTTCATTTTTTATTCTCCTTTGTTAATGATAATCATTATTGATAATATTATAACACGATATTTCGGAATGTCAATAGGAAAATCAAAAAATATCAGTCAACTCTCGATCTTTTTCCGCCGTCCGCGAATGAACGGATATTTTCGCATATCTCAAATAAGCATCTCTCGCGGGCTTCCTTGGCACCCCACGCCATGTGCGGCGTGAAGCAGACGTTCGCGTTATCTTTTACCGCATAGAACGGATGAGAAGCGGGGAACGGCTCCGTTGAGTAAACGTCGCCGCCGAGTCCTCCGAGACGTCCGTCGGCAATCGCTTCCGCGAGAGCGGCTTCGTCGGCAACCGCACCGCGCGCCATATTGACGAATATCGCACCGGGCTTCATTACGGCGATTCTCTCGCGTGAGATAAGCCCGCGTGTGCCGTCGTTCAGCGGCACGTGAACGGAGATAATGTCGGACTCCCTGCACAGCGTGTCGACGTCGACGGTCTCCACTCCGGGTACGGGAGTGCGTTTGTGCGCGATAACTCTGCAGCCGAACGCTTCGGCAACGCGTCCGACGGCGGAGCCGATGTTGCCGTAACCGACGATACCCCACGTTTTGCCGCACAGCTCGTTATATACGGGCTCGAGGATGTTCGCGCATCCGCTTGCGCTGTACGCGCCGGATGCTACGTGAGACGTATATGCGGGAAGGTGACAGATAAGCGAGAGCACCGTTGCCACGGTAAGCTGTGCCACGCTTGCGGTGGAGTAGCCTACCACGTTGCACACGGCGATGCCGTGTGCGCGGCAGAACTCAAGGTCGATGTTGTCGTAGCCCGTAGCGAAAACGCAGATGAGGCGAAGCGTACCGGCAGCCGCGCCGATAGTCTTCTCGTTCATTTTAAGCTTGTTTATTATCGCCACATCGGAGTCACCGAGATGAGGAGCTATTTCCTCGGGCGAGGAGGCACCGAAGACCGTAACCTCGCCGAACTCCTTAAGCGGGGAGTAGTCAAGGTCGCGTCCGATGGTATCGGCGTCAAGAACGGTAATATGCATAATTTTTGCCTTTCACAATATAATTGCCTCTCCCCGCCGAAGCGGGGAGAGGCGGAAGCTTTTGCTTTATTCGGTAATCAGTGCCAAGCGAAGGTGATGAGGCCGTAAACGTAAAGCACGAGGATAATCGCGGGTACCGCGTTGAAGAAGGGCTGCATCCAGTCCTTGACCTTCAGACCGCGTCCGAGGTTTGCTTCCTCCTTGAACTTCTCCCAGCCCCAGCCGAGTCTGGTAGTGCAGAACAGGGCAATAACGAGAGAGCCGAGCGGGAGTGCGTTCGTCGATACGATGAAATCCCAGAAATCGAGGAAGGCGGAGCCTTCTGCGAAGGGCTGGAAATTGATTACACTGTAACCGAGAGCGGTGGTGAGAGAGGTGAGGAACAGACCGACGGCGCAGACGAGGCAGCCGAGAGGACGGTTAAGACCCGTAATCTCACGAACCATTGCGAGGATGTTCTCGAATACCGCAAGAACGGTGGAGAACGCAGCGAATACCATGAAGAGGAAGAAGAGCGTACCGATCCAGCGACCTGCGGGACCCATTCTGTTGAATACGGTAGCCATCGTGTTGAAGAGGAGTCCGGGGCCTGCGTCAAGCTCAAGACCGTAGGTCGTGCAGGCGGGGAACATGATAAGTCCCGCCATGAGAGCGACGAAGGTGTCAAGACCGATGACGGTGATGGACTCACCGAGGAGCGAACGCTCCTTGCCGATGTAGGAGCCGAAAATCGCCATCGAGCCGATGCCGAGCGAGAGAGTGAAGAACGCCTGGTTCATCGCCGCAACGATGACCTCGGGAGATATCTTCGAGAAATCGGGAACAAGGTAGAACTTAATGCCCTCTGCGGCACCGGGAAGGGTCGCGCTGTAAATTGCAAGACCTATCATAAGTGCGAAGAGGATGAGCATCATGTACTTGGTGACTCTCTCAAGACCCTTCTGGAGTCCGAAGCAGAGTACGCCGAAGCCGATGACTATCGTTACCGCAAGGAAGATAACGTTCAGCGGTGCGTCCGTAATCATGTCCACGAACGGGCTGTTTCCGGCACCTTCGACTACCTGAAGTGCCTCGTAATTTCCGGTGAGGAACTTAACGAAGTAGTTGATGATCCAGCCGGTAACAACGGTGTAGAAGGACATGAGCGCAACGTTCGCGATAAGTGCGACGGGCGAATATGCCTTCCATGCCTGACGGGGACGCTGAAGCACGGAGAACATCTTGACGGGGCTCGCCTGAGAGGAGCGGCCGAGAGTGAACTCCATTACCATGACGGGAAGTCCGAGAACGAGCAGGCAGATAAGATAAATAAGTACGAATCCGCCGCCGCCGTACTGACCCGTCATCCACGGGAATTTCCATACGTTGCCGCATCCGATTGCACAGCCTGCGGAGAGCAGGAGGAAACCGAGACGCGAACCGAGTTTTTCTCTTTGTTCCATAAAGAAACACTCCTTAAAAAATAGTTGTATTTATTATAATGCATAAATTGACAATTTGCAAGAATTTTTTTGCATTACTCGGGCGACAATTTGCGAAAAATCTTGACATCGTACGAGGGGTGTGCTATAATTCACCAAGAGATAGAGGCGCACCGAAGATGAGTACCGTGACCAAAGGCCGCCGGGGCTGCACGGGAAGGGCGACGGTGCCGAAGCGGATGCCGCGGCGGGCATCTTTGCTGGCAGACCGGAGAACATCCGTCCTGCTGTCGCAGAAATGCGGAGAGCTATACGCAATAGAGCACGTGTGGTAGCCGCATTTCCGGTTACCGTTTTTTATTGGAGGTTATTATGAAGAACACGGTTTTCAAGGGAGTGGCAACGGCGATAATCACGCCCATGCTTGCCGACGGAACGGTCGATTACGACGCATTCGGCAGACTTATCGAGTGGCAGATAAGCGAGGGTGTCAACGCCATCGTTGCCGCAGGCACGACGGGTGAGGGCTCAACCCTCAGCGATGAGGAGCACAAGGAAGTTCTGCGCTTCTGCGTAGACACTGTCGCAGGGCGCGTACCCGTAATCGCGGGTACCGGCTCGAACGACACCGCGTACGCCGTCGAGCTTACGAAATTCGCGTGCGAAATTGGTGCGGACGCAATGCTTCTCGTAACTCCGTACTATAACAAGGCGACCCAGAAGGGTCTGTACGAGTCCTTCAAGGTCATAGCCGACGTATCGACGAAGCCGTGTATTCTCTATAACGTACCGTCCCGTACGGGCTGTAATCTCCTGCCCGAGACGGTCGCGCGCCTTGCCGACCATCCGAATATCGTCGCAATCAAGGAAGCGTCCGGCAACATTTCGCAGATAGCGAAGGTTGCGGCTCTCTGCGGCGACAAAATCGATATTTATTCGGGCAACGACGACCAGATAGTACCGATTCTCTCTCTCGGCGGCGCGGGCGTAATTTCCGTTCTGTCGAACCCTCTGCCGAAGAAGACCGTCGAGCTGTGCGACAGATATTTTGCGGGAGACACCGCGGGTGCGCTTGCGCTTCAGCTTGAAATGCTCCCGATAATAGATTCACTCTTCTGCCAGGTCAACCCGATTCCCGTCAAGGCGGCGATGGCTCTCATGGGCTACGGCGAGAACGCGCTCCGTCTGCCTCTCACTCCCATGGAGGAGGACGAGGACGGATACAGGACCCTCGCGGAGAATATGAAAAGAAACGGAATAGCTTTATGAAAATTTTACTGAGCGGCATCTGCGGTCACATGGGCAAAGAGGTCGAAAAGCTCGCCCTTTCCGGCTACGCCGGAGCCGAGCTCGTCGCCGGAGTCGACTGTAACTCCGACGGGTCGTCCTCCGTCCCCTGCGCGGCCTCGTTCGACGGGGCGTGCGCAGACGTTGACTGCATTATAGATTTCTCTCATCATTCGTGCACGGACGCGCTTCTCGCATTTGCCGTGAAGAACTCCCTTCCGCTCGTCATTGCGACCACGGGACAGACGGACGGAGAGAGGGCGGCGATAGCCGAAGCGGCGAAGAAAATACCGCTCTTTTTCGCGGCGAATTATTCCCTCGGTGTCGCGCTTCTCATCGAGCTAGCGAAGCAGGCGGCAAAGGCAATGCCCGACGCGGAGATTGAGATAATCGAAAAGCACCACGACCGCAAGGTCGACGCTCCCTCCGGCACCGCGCTTGCGATAGCCGAGGCGATAAAGGAGGTCCGCACGGACGCGTCCGTTCACGCGGGACGCGCCGGAATGGGCAAACGCGAGCCCGACGAGATAGGCATTCATTCGGTAAGAATGGGCAATATCGTCGGTGAGCACGAGGTAATGATAGGTACGCAGAACCAGACGGTGACGCTTAAGCACGAGGCACACAGCCGTGCGCTCTTCGCCGAAGGCGCACTCACCGCGGCGTCTTTCCTTTGCGGAAAGAGCGCGGGACTGTACGATATGAAAAGCATGATTGCGAGGTAAACTCATGAGAGTGGGAATTTACGGTTACGGTAATCTCGGACGCGGAGCGGAGACTGCGGTGTGCGCGGCTCCCGACGCCTCACTTGTCTGCGTTTTCTCACGCCGCGACCCCGAAACGGTTAAAACCGTCAGCGGGTGCCCCGTGGCAAGAGCCGAGGACGTGCTTCTGTACAAGGACAAAATCGACGTTATGATAATCTGCGGCGGCAGCGCCACCGACCTGCCCGAAATGACTCCCGCACTTGCGGAGCATTTTAACGTAATCGACAGCTTCGATACCCACGCCCGCATCCCCGAGCACTTTGCAAAGGTTGACGCGGCGGCAAAGGCGGGCGGCAAAACCGCGCTTATTTCCGCCGGCTGGGACCCCGGTATGTTCTCTCTTGCGCGTCTGTACGCAAACGCGATTCTGCCCGACGGTGCGGACTATACCTTCTGGGGCAGAGGAGTCAGCCAGGGGCACTCCGACGCGATACGACGTATCGACGGCGTAGCCGACGCGCGTCAGTACACCGTACCGTGCGAGGACGCTCTTGCGGCTGTCAGAGCGGGCACAAATCCGACTCTTACTGCAAGAGAAAAGCACACGAGAGAGTGCTACGTCGTAGCAAAGGACGGCGCCGACAAGGCGAGAATCGAGCGCGAAATCAAGGAAATGCCCAACTATTTCGCCGATTACGATACGACCGTTACGTTTATAACTAAAGAAGAGCTTCTCCGCGACCACGCGGGTCTGCCTCACGGCGGTACCGTGATTCGCACCGGCAAGACGGGAAAGAACGGAGAGCACAGTCACGTTATCGAATACAGCCTGAAGCTTGATTCCAACCCCGAGTTCACGGCGAGCGCAATCTGCGCCTTTGCCCGTGCCGTATGCCGTATGAACGGCCGCGGACACACGGGTGCCGTGACCGTATTCGACGTCGCGCCCGCAGACCTCTCGCCGATGAGCGGCGAGGAGCTTCGCGCACGTCTTCTGTAAGGGTACGTTATGATTTGTGAAAATATAGGATACGAGAACGGTACTCTTACCTTCGCGGGGCAGAGCACCGAAAAACTCGCAGAAAAATACGGTACTCCAGTCTATCTCATGGACGAGGACAGAATCCGCGAGAGATGCCGCACGTACTTGACGGCTATGGAGGCGGCATTCCCCGGACACGCGAGAGTCATCTACGCGTCGAAGGCGGCGTCCTTCAAGCGTATGTACGCGATAATGCGCGAGGAGGGAATGAGCAGCGACGCCGTTTCCTGCGGAGAGATACGCACCGCGCTTGCGGCGGGCTTCCCGATGGAGAACGTCTTCTTCCACTCGAACAACAAAACCGACGCGGACGTCGCCTACGCGATGGACGCGGGAGTCGGATATTTCGTTGCCGACAACGAGGAGGAGCTTTACGCGATAGAGCGTGAGGCGTCCGCGCGCGGCACGGTGCAGAAGGTGCTTCTGCGCGTGACCCCGGGCATCGACCCGCACACCTACGCCGCCATATCCACGGGCAAGGTAGACTCCAAGTTCGGCAGTGCGATTGAGACGGGACAAGCCTCGGATGTAACCGAAACCGCACTCTCTCTCGCACACGTTTCCCTTATGGGATACCACTGTCACGTCGGCTCGCAGGTGTTTGATTCCGACGTATATCTCCGCGCCGCAGATGTAATGCTCGGATTTGCCGCGCATATGAAGGCGGAGCAGGGGTATGAGGCAAAAATCATCAACCTCGGCGGCGGCTACGGCGTGCGCTACGTCGAGTCTCAGCCGGAGATAGACATCGCGGCGAATATCGCCTCCGTAGGCGAGTTCATAAACGAAAAGGTAAAAGCACTCGGGCTCACGATGCCCGAGATATGCATGGAGCCGGGACGCAGCATAGTTGCCGACGCCGGAATGACGCTTTACACCGTAGGCACGGTCAAGCGCATACCGGGGTACAAGAACTACGTGTCCGTAGACGGCGGCATGACCGACAATATCCGCTTTGCGCTCTACGGCGCGCCGTACACGCTTCTGACGGCGAAATACCGCGAAGGCGATACGATAACCGCCGACGTCGTCGGTCGGTGCTGTGAGAGCGGTGACGTCATACAGAAGGACGTGACCCTGCCTGCGGATATCGGCCGCGGCGACGTGCTCGCGTGCCTCACCACCGGCGCGTACCACTACTCGATGGCGTCGAACTATAACCGCATCCCGCGCCCGCCCGTCGTAATGCTGAGTGGCGGGGACAGTTATGTTGCCGTCCGCCGCGAAACTCCCGACGACCTCATTTCACTTGACGTATAATAAACGCAAAAGCGCGGTTTTCGACGGACGAAAATCGCGCTTTTTGTTCTGTACGCCAAAACCCCAACGGAATAAAGACAAATCTAAGCATTCAGCATTGAGCATTCAGCATTCAGAGGTTGTATTTTTTGTCTGTAAGCTTACTTTAAGCAAACGCAAACCCAAGCCTTCCCTTGCCAGGGAAGGTGGCATCCGAGCATCGCGAGGATGACGGATGAGTAGTCCCCCTTGCAGTTTGCAGTAGTGTCCGTCTATACGGTTTCTTTAATATGATGTTTTGCTCCGCAAAACTTCAACCTACTCATCCGCCACTATCGTGGCCCTCCTGACCCCTTTTGCATTGCAAAAGGCAGGCAAGGGAAGGCTTTGTTGCGAACCGTTTATTATGTTGACAG
>JAZUGD010000159.1:0-1947 GCA_045641025.1 Eubacteriales bacterium | reverse complement strand
TGCCGTGAGCGGTCAGTACCTCGGCACAGCGCTCTGCGAATAACTTGGAGTTATTTCTGCTGTCGTAAGCAATGGATACGCCGCGCTTCTTTGCGCCGTCACCCTGCTTTTCAACGAGACGTGCGACGCCCTCGGTGGCGTGTGCCACGGTGTAGATATTCATATATGCGGTGCCCGCGCCCATTACGGAGCGGAGTCCCGCGGTACCGAAGGACATATATCCCGAGAAGCGCATTATCTTCTCGTCTTCGGAGAGCCCTTTAAGCTCTGCTCTCAGCGACTCGTCAAGGTCGGTGCGTGCGAGCCATCTCTCGTAATTTCTCACGAATTCTTCCATTGTAATCATGCCTTTCCGTTGTGTCAGATATTTATAAAGGAGGCGTAGCCCGTAAAGGAAACTTCCTCCGGAATTGACAAAAACATTACCGCCGCGTCCGCGCGGCTTCCGTCGCCGTCGAGTTGTACGTCGGCGCTGAAGGTGAAGCCGTCACCGTCAGCCTCGCTGACGGCACGTACTGCAGTACAGCCTATTGCCTCAAGCCCCGCAAAGATTTCGCAGGGGGATTTTGCGCTTCTGCCCTCAAAGGAGAGCAGACGGCGCGGGGACGCGGTATTTACCTTAGTATAAGAGAGACTGCACAAATCGTAGACGCACACGCCGTCGTAGTCGACGTTTATGCGTGCGACGGTTCTGAGCCCGAAGTTGAGGCGCAGCTTCTCGAAAGACGTAAGTCTTCCCTGCTCGGGGTCGTACACCGGTAAGAGCGTGCAGTCATATCGTCCGAACTCGACGTCCTCGGCACACGCGGAATATCCGCCGCCTGTTTCGTATGACGAAATTATGCCGTCGGCGCGAAGCTTTTCGGCTATGTCTCTTACGCTTTCTATATCAGGTATTACCGCGCTGAAGGATTCTTCCTCTTCGCTCTCGAACGTACGGGCGGCAAGCCCCGGCACGAGCTTTGAGTACGCGAGGCAGAAGCGTGCCGTGTCGGTGAGGGACACGTCCACCGAAACCTTTGCAAGATACCCGAGAGCTTCCTCGGGACCGACGCCGTTTTCGGCGCAGAGACCCGCAAGCTCACCGAGGTACCCGCAGGTAACGGCGTGTCTGAGCTTCACCTTCTCCGACGCGCGGTTAAGCGCATCCGCAATAATACCGAGTTTTGCTTCCATCAGAGAAGCGAGAGAATATCGTAGCTTTCACCGAGGAAGGCTTTAAGCTCGTCGGCGGTGAGTCTTCTGTTGCTGAGGAGGCAAAGGTCGTAGATGTGCTTTGCAAGCACGTGAGCGGTCTCTTTGTCGGACGTGCACTTTTCCGCAAGCTTTGCGATAAGAGCGGAGGACGTGTTTATTACGAGCGTGGATTCCGTGGGGAACGCGCCCATATCGTCGGACATTGCGTACATGCGCATCATGTCTTCAAAACGTCTGCTCTCCTCGGATACGTTGAGAACGGCGGGAATACGCTCGTTTTTCAGCTTCTCAAAGGTTATCTTGACGTTTTCGGGAACTATTTCTTTAAATATCTCCTCGACTCCCTCGGGTGCCTCGGCGTCGCCGTCGCGGAGTGCGCCCGCAACCTCGGCGTCAATGCGCGCGAACTTTACGTCGCCCTTGCTTTCGAGGAACTGTATAAACTGCGTGTCGAGAACACGGTCGAGAAGTACGACCTCGATGCCCTCGTCCGCAAACATGGAAACGTATTCAGCCTGAGCGGTCTTGTCGGTGGAGTAGTAAACCTTACCCTCGTTCTTTTCCTTTGCGGCCTCGGTATATTCCGCAAGCGTGCAGAAGCCGCCGCCGCACTTTTCAAAGAGGAGGATGTCCTTGACTCTCTCGTAGAACTTAGCGTCCTTGAGGGAGGCGTATTCAACGAAGGTCTTGAGGTCGCGCCAGATTTTCTCGAAGCCCTCTCTGTCGGTGTTGAACATGGAGGTGAGCTTA
>JAZUGD010000158.1:0-2655 GCA_045641025.1 Eubacteriales bacterium | reverse complement strand
GGCAGACTTACGGACGGATAGTAATCTTATACATTACTACTCATCCGTCTTTTGCTCGGTAAACCTCGCAAAATCCACCTTCCCTATCAAGGGAAGGCTTGGGTTTGCATTCACTTTATGTAAGCCTACAGACGTAAAGTACAGCCTCTGAATGCTGAATGCTCAATGCTCAATGCTGAATGCTGAAAACCGAATGCTAAATTTGTATGAACTATTGACAAACTGTGAACACCGTAGTATAATCAACGCGTGAAGATAGAGGAGCGGTCCTTATAAGTAGCGCGAAAGACGGCAGGGCAAGCCGCGCGTGAAAGGAAGTACCGCCGAGGTCGGTTCCGTTTTCCCTGACGGGTCCCGCCGGGACGATGCAGAATATGTATCGTACTGTCACATCAAAAATGTGGAGCGCTATCACGCCGGAAAACTTTATTTCGTGATGCGTTTCGCATCACGAATTTTTTATTTTGAGGACTTGCGTGAAACAATCGGACAAAAAATCCGAAATTCACCTGTTTCACGCCGCACGTTCGTACCCGACGGTACGAAGTGCCGAAAGGAAAGCTGAGCCTTATGTCAAAAACCAAAAGATTCGCGGTGCTGTCGCTGATTATGCTTCTCATCGTCAGTACTGCCGTTTCCGTGATTTTCGCGGAAGACGAACCCCTTGACGTCGCAGCCGCACCCGAAGGTGAAGTCGAGCTGCTTCTTGACGCCGAATATGCGAACGATATTTCCGCGCCCGACCTGAGCGACTTTGACACCGCTGCGGAGTACGTAGACAACTACGCCGACAATCTGACGGACGACCCCGATTTCGAGGCCAACGTCGAGACCGCAATCGAGACCGTAAGAGGCGAGATTCCCTACTACGCAACGATTCTCTCTCTCCTGCCTCCGATTATCGCAATCGTGCTCGCGCTTATCACCAAGGAGGTTTACTCCTCGCTGTTCATCGGTATCCTGACGGGCGGCATCATCTACGCCGGCTTCAACTTCTCGAATATCGTCGGCAACCTTGAGACCGTCATGGTACATGTGTTCCAGGATGGCTTCATCACCACCGTTGCGGATGCGTACAACATCGGTATACTTATCTTCCTCGTTCTTCTCGGCGCGCTCGTCGCCATGATGAACAAGACCGGCGCGTCCGCCGCGTTCGGCCGCTGGACCTCGAAGCACATAAAGACGAGAATCGGTGCGCAGTTTGCCACCATCGTTCTCGGCGTCATGATTTTCGTTGACGACTACTTCAACTGCCTCACCGTAGGCTCCGTAATGCGTCCCGTGACCGACATCAACAAGGTCAGCCGCGCAAAGCTTGCATATCTCATCGACGCTACCGCCGCTCCCGTCTGCATCATCGCGCCCATCTCCTCGTGGGCTGCCGCAGTTGCGGGCTTTGCAAAGGGCGCCGGCTCCACGAGCGGCATGTCCCTCTTCCTGCAGGCTATCCCCTATAACTTCTACGCAATTCTCACCATCGCAATGATGCTCTTCCTCACGTTCTCGAACTTCGACTACGGTCCCATGAGAAAGTTTGAGGAAAATGCGAAAAACGGTGACATCTTCACCACCGGCAACGAGTTCGCCGACAAGATGGAAGAAGAGCACGGCACCAAGGGTAAGGTCTGCGACCTCGTTATCCCCGTCGTATTCCTCATCATCGCGTGCGTATTCGGCATGATTTACTCCGGCGGCTTCTTTGATTCCGCAAGCGAGTACTACCTCGACTTCATCGGCTCGTTCTCGCAGAGCGACGCATCCGTCGGTCTCGTATTCGGCGCGTTCATCACCATCATCTTCGCCGTAATTTACTTCCTCATCCGCCGCGTTATCTCCTTCAAGGACTGCATGGACTCCATTCCCGAGGGCTTCAAGGCAATGGTTCCCGCAATCCTCATCCTCGTCTGCGCATGGACGCTTAAGACCATGACCGACTCCCTCGGCGCGAAGATCTGCATCTCGCAGTTCATCGAGGGTCAGGCGGCAGGACTCCAGTCCTTCCTCCCCGCAATCATCTTCCTTATCGCAGTCGGGCTTTCGTTCGCTACCGGTACCTCGTGGGGTACGTTCGGTATCCTTATCCCGATCGTTCTCTCCGTATTCAGCGGAGCCGACGGCAACATCACGATCATCGCGGTTTCCGCCTGCATGGCGGGTGCCGTATGCGGCGACCACTGCTCGCCTATCTCCGATACCACGATCATGGCATCCGCAGGTGCACAGTGTAACCACATCAACCACGTATCGACTCAGCTTCCGTACGCTCTCACCGTAGCAGCGGTTTCGTTCGTATCGTACGTAATCGCCGGCTTCTTCCGTGAGTGGTACATCGCTCTTCCCATAGCAATCGTGCTCATGATAGTGACGCTTGTCGTCCTCAAGCTCGCGCTCGGAAACAAGAAAGAAGCGTAAAACATACGAAAAAGCCTCCTTCGGGAGGCTTTTTTCATTAATACAAACCGGAGTATAACGAGCATTCAGTTTTCAGCATTCAGCATTCAGAGGTTGTACTTTACGTCTGTAGGCTTACTTTAAGCAAACGCAAACCCAAGCCTTCCCTTGCCAGGGAAGGTGGCATCCGAGCATCGCGAGGATGACGGATGAGTAGTCCCCCTTGCAGTTTGCAGTAGTGTCCGTCTATACGGTTTCTTT
>JAZUGD010000157.1:0-7727 GCA_045641025.1 Eubacteriales bacterium | reverse complement strand
TACAGACCGGTGTCCCCCGAGGCGAACACGGTGGGCGAGAGGGCGTTCTCCGCGGTCCATACGCCGCACTCCGTGTTATAAACGAGAAGCTTTCTGCCGCTTGAGACAGTTGTCCTGAACGAGAGATAATATTTCCCGGCAAAGGCTCCCGCCACTCCGTCGGAGGCGGAATATCCGAACAGGGAATCAAGCCCCTGCGAGATGCATACGGGAGAGGAGCCGTCGTACGCCATAACCCCGCGGCGCGCGAGCCACATAAGAGTCCCGTTCACGTCGCACAGAGTGTGTGCGCATCCGGGAGCGGGACCGGTGCATTCCGAGACGGACGTCTGATACTGCGCCGGATACGAGCCGTACACGCGGATAAGACAGTTCTCCTTGAAGAAGAGCGGGTGACCCTTGTACGCGCAGCCTCCCGTAAACTCACCGGGCACGCCGACGGAGGCGGTGTAGCTGTCGGTCGATACTCCCTCGAATACGCCGAACGAGCGGAAATCCCCGAGGGCGGACGCGTATATTTCGTTAACGTATTCTCCGTCCGCCGACGTACCGAAGCGGCAGCCCCACAGCCTGTTACCGCACTCGAACATACAGTCGAGCACGGGCATGCGTACCGTGATTCTCACGTTACCCGAAAGCACCGTCGTCTGAGGGATGCTTCCGTAAACCGTAATCTCCCGTACACCGCCGATATAATCGGTGACCGACTTTACTCGGTGGGTTCCGTTAAGCGAGGCACCCGCTCCGGTAATGCCGGAGAGGGTTACCGTATCGCTCTCGCGGATTCCCGCAAGCACGGACGCACCGCTAAGCTTTACGAATCCCTCGACGTCCGAGGCTGAGGCGGTAAGGCTTTCTGCGGCGGGCTTCAGGTTTGAGAGCTCCATATCCCCGCGGTCGGAAAAATCGACGGTGTTAATGTACTTTTTGTCGGGCAGAAAGAGGAGATACGCGCCGAACGGTACGATTGTTTTGTCTTTGGTCGTAACGTCGGTGGTAAAGCCCATGTCGATTCTTTCCGTTATACCGCCGCTCGTTATTACGAGTGCGCTGCCGTCCACGAACGCGATTCCGCTGCCGAACGCGCACAGCCCGTTTACCGTACGGCTTTCGGGATGCGCAAGCCACGCACCGCGTTTTCCCCTAACGCATAAAGCGGGGAAGCGGGCGGAGCTCAGGTTCTGCATATCGCCGAACCGTATCACGGACGCATCCCTATCGGAAAAACCTTCTCTTTTGTCAAGCCCGCCGAAAACGGTCGAGTGCACCGTCCTCCTCGGTATCTCCTTTACTCTTGTGTAAATCATTTGAGCCTCAGTTCCTTTCCCGTGGGAGGGTAGTTTCTCCGGTACCAGCGCACGAACGATTCGTACGTATCGTTGAAGCGGAGCAGGGCGTTGTTGTACCTTGTCATCTCGCCGTCCGCGAGATGGATGCACGCCACAAGGTAAGTGACGTACATCTCGTCGTAGGGAGGTCCCACCGGGAGCACGCAGCTCCCGGTGTAATCTTCCTCGGCGGGTACGGCATCCGGATTTGACGGGGACGTGACCTCGGTCACGATTCCCGCGTCAAGACGGTAAAGCCATGCGGTTTTTTCAGCCGCCGTGTAAGAATTGGGACGGAGTGAGTCGGCGGCGGCAATAGCCCCGGCGACAGTCATCTGACCTCGATTCCGGCGGTATAAGCCGCAGCCTCGTCGCAGAGTCGCTCACTCTGCTCGATAACCTCGGCAACGCAGACGGGTACGGTGACCTCCTCGCCGCGCTTTATCATCCACGAGCGGTCGTTGACGGAAACGTAAACTCCGTCATCCTTCTGACCGGGAATGCGGGGAAGCTTGATTTTAACGAGTACTTCATTTGCTTTGTTCATCGTTTGAAACCTCCTTTAAACTATTAGTTTGCCGCGGTGTCGGAGAAGCGGCTCGTCGATTCGATTCTTATGATGTAGTTCGGTACGAGAATCTCGGCGGTCTTGAGTGCGGACCAGCCAACGGACGAACGCTGATTCAGCGGGTCGGCGGTACCCGCGCTGCCCCTCTGCTTGACGAAGGTCTGCAGACCCGCGCCGGTGACCTCGGTGGTGCCGTAAGCGTTCTCACCGAGAAGGAGAGTCGCAAATACCGACTGACCGTCGGACGCACCCTCGCCGGGGTAAATGACCGCATTGTCGGCAACCGTGCCGAAATCGGTAGACTCCACGGTAATGGTAGAGGTGGTGTTCGAGGAGACCTTGGCGGATACGCCGTTTATGATGATATATCTGCCCTTGAGAGCATTTGCGGTAACCGCCGCACCGTCGAACGCGATGGACGTAACCGCACCGCTGTAGCCGCCGGTCTTGTTTACCGCAAGCGTACGGCTCGTCGCGGAGAGGTCGTCGCCTCTGAAAATCTTCGCCTCGGTCGTCTGCACGAAGCGTACGCCCGCAAGCTCGCCGATTTCTCCCTCGTAAAGCTCGGTAGGCTGTGCGTACTTGTGAGCGTCAATCCATTCGGGGTCACGCATGAGGTCGTACGCCACGTAGGGGTGAATTATCGCCACGTACTTGCCGTTGATTGTAGGCGCGTTGTTCGCGCGGAGCTTTGCAACGGCACGCTGAATCGAATCAACGGTAAGTCGGCAGGTGGAGTCAAGCTTCGCACGCGAGGTAACCTCGGTCTCGGTGGTACCGTTCCATGCGGAGCAGTAGTTGACGTTAGTGCCGGAGACAATCGCGTTGCGCACGACGGTGTCGAGGGTCAGACCCGCCTGCTTGCCGAGAAGCTTGGTTGCCTCGAGAATCGTGTTGTCAAGCGCGGTAAGCTCGAGCAGGTCGGACTGTACGATGTAGTAGCCGTACTGCGATACAGTCGCGTTTACGGTCGATACGTCGAGAGAACCGCCGTCGGGGGTAACTCCCTCGGTGAGCGCAACGGTAGCCTTGGGGAGGTTTGCAAAGCGGCGGAATTCAATCTGCTTGCCGCCGCCCTGCGGGATGGGACGCTTCTGACCGAACTGGTCGTGCACGAGATTCGGACCCGCCTCGTCGATAAGCGTCATGTCGTAGAACTTCTTCATCTCGGGAGAGAGGTCGTTGCCGGGGGTATTTGCGGTAGTTACGTTAGTGTTGATAGCCATAAATTTTCCTTTCGGTATTATAATTTAATTTCAAAAACTGATGGTTTCGCCCATCATTACTCTTTTGGCGATGGCGCGTCTTTCCGACTTCGTCATCTTCGATACGTCAACGGTGCTGACCGCCGTTGCCGCGGATGCGGTGCCGTTTTCAAGCGGACGTTCGGCATTAAGTCTCATCTTTTCGGCGAGACGCTCCTCAACGTGCTTTGCCGTGTAGCGTATCATGGCGGGGATTATCTCGTCTCGGTGTACGATTTCGTACGCCGTTCTCATGTCCACCTCGCGTGAGCGGAGCAGGGCGGTAAAGCGCGGGTCGCGCAGCTCGGCGGCAAGGTCGAACGTCGGGTATATTCCGCGTGTCTCCTCCGCCTGACGGAGAAGACCGTCGTACTCCGTGCGAACTCCCGCCTCCTCGCAGGAGGGCTCCGCGGCTTCCTCCGCGGGAGCCGTCACTTCCTCCTGCATTGTTCCGGGGGCAGGTTCGGCAGTTGCCGAAATATCTTCGGCGGCGTTTGCCGGTGCTTCTGTGATTTCTTCCATAAAATCTTGTCCTTTCCTTGTATTACGGTGCTTTTCTTTTACGGCAGTACCGCGTTTGCAACCGTCTTTCTTGCTTTCTCGGTTATCGGAGACTCACCGAGACTCGGTGTCGGCGATGTATCTTCGGCGTTTGCGGAAGATACTTCTGCATTTGCGGAATTGCCGATTTTCTCAACGATGAGCGACTTCTTGTCAAAGTCCATCATGTCAAGACAGGCGAGAGCCTCCGCACGTCTGGCGGGGTCAAAGAAGCCCGCCTTGTAAAACTGAAGCGCAAGCTCGTTTTGTGAGAGCTTGGAGTAGGGAGAGGCCTTACCCGCCGATATTTCTATATCGAATAGCGGCTCGCTCCAGCCGAGGTCAACGCCGTATTCCTCTCCTCTGTAAGACGGTACGATACCCGCGTTCGTATAGCTTACGAACCGCTCGAAGCCGTCACGCCCGAGTATGCGGAATTTTCTCGGCGTATCGTAGAACTGGCGAATGAGCTCCACGGTCAGCAGACACACGCGTCTGAAGGCACGGTACGCACTCTTGTTCGTGTCGCGCGTGATTTTTGAGCCCGCCTCCTGAAGTGCCGCAATCGCCGAGGCGGCGATTACGTTGCCCGCCGAGCCTCCGGTCGATACGTCACGCGTACCCGTAGTTTCCTTGAGCTCCTCGATTTTATTTTCGAGAATTCTCACGCAGGTCTCGCTCACGGGCGATACCTGAACCTGACGCACGCTGTCCTCCCCGAGGTTGCCGTCAACGTGAATGAAATCGCGCGAATAATCCGCGTATTCCGCCTCGTTCACCGCGCCGTCGGTACGGATGAAATGGCGCGGGCGGGAGGCAGCAAGCATGCTCTGCATCACAGCCTGACCGCCGCGATCAATGTATTCCTGCGCGTCCTTTCCCACGTCAATGTAGCCAAATCCCGCGGGCGAGCCCTCAACGGGGAAGAGCACGTCGAAAACGAACGGGTATTTCGCGTGGGCGTAAAGCCCCGTGCTTCTGTATCTCTCCTCGTTCTCCGTTGCGAACAGTACCGCGTCTCCCGCAAACTTTACGTAGTGGAGCACCTCACGGCCGTTCTGTCTTTTCTTGTAGTACCAGTCCACCACGAGAGTCTTGCCGGACGTGTCCACCGTGTCGTCGAATACGTAGCGGCTCACCGTGTCACCGCCGGAGAGCGCACCGCGTCCGCGTACGATTTTCTCACGGAGCGACGGATAGGCCTCGGTCAGTATATCCGTATCGGCAAGCTCACAGTGAAAGAGATTTCGCGAGTGCTGAATATCGGAAACTCCGGGCTCCCAGAAGAGGTTCAGAACGTCGACCCTTCTCACCGCAACGTCGCCGAGCCCGCCGCAGGCGTTCTTGTCCCAGAATACTCCGTACACACCCGTACCGCTTTTGAGCTTCGCGTCCCATACGGCGGAGTAGGTTTCCTCAAAATCGTTCTCCGAGAGAATCACGGGGATGATTGCCGAAAGCATCTCGGCTTCCTCGCGATCACCGGGCTCGCGCGGCAGAACGTCGGGCGCGGGATATGCGTCCATCGCGTCGGCGTGCTTGTTGCGGATGCAGTTGAACAGCCACGCGGACGTCGGGCGTACCTCCTTCGCGGGAGCGTTGCCCGAAAAATAGTTCCAGTGCCTCATGCGGTACCACTGCTCGTTCTCGATGACTCTCGCGTCAATTGATGCCTTGCCGTCCTTGTATTTGCGCAGCAGTGCCGCCGCGTCGCGTATCTCGCGCACGCCTATCGGCAAACCCTCACCGTCGGGACGGTCTCTGTTTTTGAATAGTTCCACTTGATTTCCTTTCATTTGATAATTTCCATTTTCGGCACGTATGCCGCCCTTCGTACGTTTTCTCTCGGTACGTTCATGTAAAGCGCCGCGGGGGAGAGCGCGTATCCGTCGTCAGCCGGTGCCGGCTTCGGCTTCAGCGGACGCGCCATGCAGAGGTAACGTACCTCGTCGGCAACGTGGTCCTCGCCGTCGGTGTCAAGGTCCTCGCACTTTTCCGTATCGTACTCGAGAAGGGGAACCGTGCGTATGAACGCCGTGCAGTTTTTGAAGACGTACATCATCGGTATTCCGCTCCCGTCGAACTGCAGACGGTAGTGAAACTGCATCCATCCGGCGAGCCGTGAGTTATCACCGGGGGTAAACAACACACCGCACCGCGCCGCGCTTTCCGCAATGGATTCACCGTGAGACGCGTCCCATATCGCGGGGTCCGCAATGCCCGTCACGTGCTTTCCCGCAAGCCACGGGTGCGTCTTTTCCGTCTGCGCTATCTCTCTGAATATACGGTCGGGAGTCCACCGTACTCCCACGTTCGGCTCATTCCCGCAGCCGTACAGCTCGAGGATGCGGTAGAGCCTGCCGTCATAGTCCACCGCCCACCACGCGCACGAGAACGGCTTCGAGTAGCCGAAGTCGAACGAGCGGTAAATCTTCCACGATGCGGGAGGCTCGAACGGCTCGATAACGTGGGTCCACTGCCTGTCGGCGTAGTGCTCGGGCACGTCGCGGAAGTCCTCGAAAAACTGCCCCTCGAAAACGTCCCACCGTCCCTCAAGCCACGCTTTTCGCAGTCTCGGCGGGAGTGCCTCAAGCTGACGGATATAATCGGGCTGGCTTTCCATCAGTGCCTTGTTATCCGTCACGAGAGAGCGTATGAACGTGTAGTCCTCGGGATGCTCTCCCGCCTCGTACCGTTTGTCGATGAAAATGCGCTTTATGTACGCGTGACCTTTGCCTCCCGGGTTACACGTGTAGTAAACCCGCTTGGGAAAACTGTTGACTCCGCGTACGCACGCACACACCGTACGGAGCTGAAACTCCGAAAGCTGCGTCGCCTCGTCAATGAAAATCACGTCGTACTCAACGCCCTGCAGACGGTCGAGGTCGCCGTCGTTTGCGCAGTAGGAAAAGTGAATCGTACTGCCGCAGGCGAAACGTATTACTTTGTCCTTGTCGTTGTAAACCGCAACGTCCGCAAGCAGTGCGCGGAGCGCGGTTATATGGTTGCCGACGAGCTCGGGATACGTGCGGCGCACTATAAGCGTGCGTATGCCGGGGTAGCGCAGACACAGCAGAACCGCCTTGGTCCTCACCGCCCATGATTTTCCTCCGCCTCTCGCACCGCCGAAGCCAACGTATCTCGTGCGGGCACGCAGGAATTCGAGCTGCCGCTCCGACGGCGTTCCGAGATACAGAGCTGTCTTTGTCACCTTGCCGCTTCCTCCGCCGCGTCGGTAAGAGATACGGTGATAACCGTACCTCCGTCGCCGTCATCCGTGAGGTCGTGAAGCTCCTTCAGCGCCGCCGTCAGCGTTTTAAGTCCCGTGCGGTCAACGCATCCCTTGCCGTAGGTGTACGAATGCTTTTCGGTCACGGTCTTGGTTTTACCCTCGTCAACGGTAGTTTTCACCGTCTCCGTAGAGATAACGGTGTCAAGCTCGTCTATCGCACGGCGGAGCTTTTCGGTGAGCCCGCCGGCAAGTGACGTAAGTTCGTTCTTTTCCGTAAAATCACCGCCTTACTCGTCACCCTCGTCGCTGCCTGAGCCGTACAGCTCGTCGTAGCATTCCTCGCACAGCTCGTCGTATCCGCGTCCGCGGAATACCTCGTCCGTGACCGTTGCACCGCATCGGTCACAGTAGACCACGGCGTACTCGGGGTAGTAGGGGCATGCACTGCCGATGCATACGAGACCCGCATCGGTGCAGCCCACACAGTTGTCTTCGATTACGACCATATTTCCTCCTTTTTCGTTTTCGTTACGTTTGTCTCCTTTCGTGAGTTTGTTTTTTGCCGTCAGGCTGATCTTTGCAAAGATACGAACATTTGTTCGTTTGCCCGATTATACAACACCCGTCTCCCATAGTCAATGGGGTCTGCGCGATAGGTATGGAAAGTTCCATACTTTTTCGGGAAACGAGCATTGAGTTTTCAGCATTCAGCATTCAGTAAGCGTACTTAACGTCTGTAAAAAAACATACAATTCACCGTAGGGCGGGGGCTTGTGTCAAGAGCAAGATTGTAAACAGATGTGCAAGAGGATTGT
>JAZUGD010000156.1:0-14025 GCA_045641025.1 Eubacteriales bacterium | reverse complement strand
TGTGCCAACTCCTTGGCTCACAGAACGACATGGCTACATCCGACTTCATCCCTTCCCGGACAGGTCACACAGACCTCTCCCTACGGAAGAGACGTGAAGCTGTGCGGCTGGCCGGTAAGGGTTTCCGAGATGCTGGCTACTCTTGACGGACCTGAGTACATTGAGCGTGTTGCCGTAAACAACGTGAAGAACGTCAAGGCGGCAAAGAAGGCTATTGAGAAGGCGTTCCGCAATCAGGTCGAGGGTAAGGGCTTCTCCCTCATCGAGGTCGTATCCTCCTGCCCGACCAACTGGGGCATGACTCCCGAAAAGGCGCTTGAATGGGTTGATACGAACATGATTCCGTACTATCCGCTCGGCGTTTACAGAGACAAGAGCGCAAAGGAGGCAGAGTGATGACCACACGTATCCTTATCGCGGGATTTGGCGGTCAGGGCGTCCTCTTCGCGGGTAAATTCCTCGCGTACAAGGCACTTCTCGAAGACCGTCAGCTCAGCTGGCTCCCCTCCTACGGTCCCGAAATGCGAGGCGGTACCGCCAACTGCAGCGTTATCATCAGCGACGAGCCCGTAGGCTCGCCCATCGTGTCGACTCCCGACGTGCTTATCGCGATGAACCTTCCGTCTCTTGACAAATACGAGAGCGCGGTCGTTCCCGGAGGCACCGTGCTCGTTGACTCGACTCTCATTGAGAGAAAGCTTACGCGTACCGACGTGAACGCGATATACGTTCCCGCAACGCGTCTTGCCGCCGACATGGGCGCGCCGACGCTTGCGAACATGGTCATGACCGGCGCACTCCTCAAGGCGGTTCCCGCACTCGGTATGGACAATATCGACGCGGCGCTCTCGAAGGTAGTATCCGCCCGTCACGCCGACCTTCTCGAAATCAACAAGAAGGCAATCGTCATCGGTACCGAAGCGTAAAACAACACAAAAAAACAGGCTTTCTTCGGAAAGCCTGTTTTTCTTTTGCAGCCCGAAGCACGTCCGGACGTTCCCCGCAATATTAAGCCCGTTTTTGCTTGACATTCGCGGGGGGAATATAGTATAATATTATGAATATTTGTGTAATATGGAGGAGTGTGTTGTGGACAGAGCAAGAACGAGAGTCAGCGTCGCCGACGTGGCGGTCGCGGTTGCCGTTCTGCTTCTTGCCGCCGCCTTTCCTCTCTTCTCGCTTCTCTCGCACGGCGGAGGATTCGTCACCGTTTCGTACGAGGGCGGGCGTGACACGTATTCTCTCTCGGAAGAGCGCACCGTTACGGTAAATTCTGCGGGACACACTCTCGTTCTGCGGATTGAGGACGGCGGCGCGTACGTCGAGAGCTCCGACTGCAAGGACGGCACGTGCATGCACACGGGCCGCATTGAGCGTCCCGGAAGCGTTATAGTATGCGCACCGGCACGCGTTACGGTCACAGTCTCCGGAGAGGAGGTGCTGCCCGATGACGCGGATGCCGTTATCGGATAAGTCGGGCGCGCGGGGGCTCGCCTACGACGGCGCATTCCTATGCGCCGCACTGATGCTCTCGTTTGCCGAATCGGTGCTTCTGCCCGCAGGTATACTTCCCTTTCCCGGAACGAAGCCCGGACTTGCGAACGCCGCGATTCTGCTTTGCGCCGAAAC
The DNA here is from genome assembly GCA_045641025.1 of Eubacteriales bacterium. Classification (GTDB taxonomy): domain Bacteria; phylum Bacillota; class Clostridia; order Oscillospirales; family CAG-272; genus UMGS1312. The sequence goes on along the minus strand of JAZUGD010000156.1, from coordinate 12,396 downwards.
GCGCGGCAAGGCCCGTGCGGGTGCGGTATCGCTTGCAAGACTCCTCATTTCGTTCTTCCTTTTCGGAAGCGGAACGAGCGTGCTTTACAGCCTTGCGGGTGCCGCTCTCTCCTTCGTCGGCATACTTCTCGTATGCACAATACGCTCTCCGTTCAGTTTTCTCGGTAAATCTCTCGTTTGCGCCGCGCTTCACAACGTCGGTCAGCTACTCTGTGCCCTTCTTCTCATAGGTGAGGCGACCGTACTGCTCATGACACCGTGGATGCTTATCGCCTCGCAGATATGCGGCGCGTTCACGGGTATTATATTAAACCTCGTTTACACCGTTCTTTTCAAACGAAACCGAAAGGAATCCGATACATAATGAAAACAGTCCGCACTCTGTCTCTCGCGCTTGCCGCAGTTCTGCTTCTCATGCCGCTTGCGGCATGCTCACGCGGCACGGGAGACGCATACAGCTACGTTGCCATGGACACCGTATTCTCGATAAAATGCGGTATCGGCGACGAGACCGCCAAGGCGGATGCGCTTACCGGATGCCTCTCTCTCACCGGAGAGATTGAGGGTGCCCTCTCCTCGCCCGAAAACGGTGCCGAGGCAGAGCGCTTCAACGAATCTGCCGACGGACTTACGGACGCGTCCGAAATTCTGCGCTCCGTCACGAAGTCCGCGCTTGAATATTCGAGTCTCACGGACGGCGCGTTTGACCCGACCGTTGGTGCGCTTACAGAGCTTTGGAACGTCACGGGCGGCGGCCCCGTACCCTCGGACGAGGCGATTGCCGGCGCGCTCGGGGCGTGCGGAAGAAAATACGTCACCGTAACGGACACGGGCATCGAAAAGAGCGATGCGTCGGTCAAGCTTGACCTCGGAGCCGTGGGCAAGGGCTATGCGGCGGCAAGGATATGCGAATATCTTACCGAAAAGGGTGCCGAGTGGGGCATCGTTTCCGCGGGACGTACCGTCGGAGTATTCGGCGAGAAGCCGGACGGCGGCGCATGGAAGATAGGCGTATGCGACCCGCGCGACACCGCCTCAGTGCTCGGTTATCTTTACGTGAACGGCGGGTACGTATCCGTATCCGGCGACTATGAGAGATACTTTGAGGAAAACGGCGTAAGATATCACCACATAATGGACCCCGAAACCGGACGTCCCGCAGACAGCGGACTCTCGTCGGTGGTCGTTCTCTCGCCTAACGGAACGGCGGCGGATGCGCTTTCAACCGCGCTGTTCGTCATGGGAAAAGACAAGGCTCTCGCCTTTTACGAGAGCGGCAAGACCGTTTTCGAGGCGATATTCACGGGGACCGACGGCAGCGTTACGCTGACCCCCGGGCTCAGGGGCGGCAGCGTCTTTGAGCTTGCGTCGGATAATTACAAATTAACGGAAAACTGAAATGCTTAATCTTGAAATAATGCAGGAATGTGCCGCGGTGCGCGCCCTCTTCGAGAAGGAAGGCAAACGACCGAAGGCATACATAAACACCTTCGGCTGTCAGCAGAACGAGGCGGACAGTGAGAGGCTTGCGGGAATGTGCGCACAGATGGGTTACACCATGACGGGCGAGCCCGACGAGGCGTCGCTCATCCTCGTAAACACCTGCGCCGTACGCGAGCACGCCGAGAAAAAGGCGCTCTCGATTATCGGTCAGTACAGCCACATAAAAAAACGTGACCCGTCGGTCGTTATCGGCGTAGGCGGATGCATGGCAACCGAGGAGCACCGTGCGCTTCAGCTCAAGCGGAGCTACCCTTATGTGAGCTTCGTGTTCGACACGGGCTCGGTACACCGTCTGCCGTTTCTCGTGCACGGTGCGCTTGAGGGCAAGCCGCGCAAAACAGAAACCTGCGGCGGCGACTTCCGCATAACCGAGGGAATACCGACGCTCCCGTTCACGCCGTGGAGCGCATGGCTTTCGGTAATGTACGGCTGCAACAACTTCTGCACGTACTGTATAGTTCCCTACACACGCGGACGCGAGAGAAGCCGTTCTCCCGAGGCAATACTCGACGAGGCACGGCGGCTGATTGACGTGGGAGCGAAGGAAATAACACTTCTCGGACAGAACGTAAACTCCTACGGTCACGACCTTGACTCGGGCGTTGACTTTGCCGATATAATGCGTGCGGTCTGCCGTCTTGACGGCGATTTCAGGGTGCGCTTCATGACGAGCCACCCGAAGGACGCATCGGACAAGCTTATCTCCGTCATGGCGGAGGAGGGCAAGGTCGTACCGCATTTTCACCTGCCGCTTCAGTCCGGCTCAGACGAGATACTGCGCCGCATGAACAGGCGCTACACCGTCGAGAGATACATGAGCGTGGTTGAAAAGCTGCGTGCGGCGATACCCGACATAAGCATCACGACCGATATTATCGTAGGCTTCCCCGGTGAGACGGAGGAGGACTTCAACGGTACGCTTGACGTGGTGCGCGCCGCAAACTACGATCTCGTTTACAGCTTCATCTATTCACCGAGAGTGGGAACTCCCGCCGCATCGATGGAAAATCAGGTACCCAAGGACGTGGTTGACCCGCGTTTTGCCCGTCTGCTTGAGCTGCAGGACTCGCTCTCGCTTGAGAGAAACAAGCGCTTCGTCGGGCGCGAGATTGACGTGCTTGCCGAGAGCGTAAGCAAGAAAAACGGATGCATGCTCACGGGTCGCGGCGACCCCGTACGTCCCGTGCATTTCGCCGGAGACGAATCACTTATAGGACAAAAATTACGCGTGCGCATAACCGAGGCGGAAACGTACTCGCTGAACGCGGAAATAATCAAATAAATAACCGAAAGGAAACATAAAAAAATGGAAAACAAAGCACTTATCGAAAAAATTCACGAGCTCGGTCAGATGATTAAGGAAGACCCCTCGACCGTCGCTCTTCTCGAGGCCGAGAAGGCGTTCAACACCTCCGACAGACTTGCAAACTTCGTTACCGAGTACAACGTTCAGGCAAAGGCTCTTGAGAACCTTTATGCCGCCGAGGACGAGACTCCCGACGCCGAGATCGTAAAGAACGTAGAGGACAGAATCAACGCGCTTTACGAGCAGATTACCGGCGACGAGATTTACGTTGCATACATCGCCGCAAAGGAAAACTACGAGGCTTACTACTCCGAGGTCATGGAGGAGCTTCAGTTTGCCATCACCGGAGAGAGACCGTGCACTCACGACTGCTCTTCCTGCCACGGCTGTCACTAATCTGAGTTTATAATTACCGGAGGGCTTCACGGTGGCATATTCACCGATGATGATACAGTACCTCGAAATCAAGGAGCAGTATAAGGATTTTATACTCTTCTTCAGGCTCGGGGACTTTTACGAAATGTTCTTCGACGTCGCGGGGACGGTATCGCGTGAGCTCGGTCTTACGCTTACCGGACGCGACTGCGGCGAGGGACGCGCACCGATGTGCGGCGTTCCCTATCACGCCTGCGAGGAGCCGATAGGAAAGCTTATTTCTCTCGGCTACAAGGTCGCCATCTGCGAACAGACCGAGGACCCGTCCAAGGCTCAGGGGCTCGTACGGCGTGAGATAGTTCGCGTCGTAACGCCCGGTACTCTTATAGAGTCCGAGCTGCTCGACGGAGAGACGAACAACTACCTCTGCACGATATGCAGAGACGAGAGCGGTATCGGCATAAGCTTTACCGATATTTCAACCGCATACATGACCGCCACGGGCATTGATTCCGACCCCGACGGTTCTCTCGTCACGTCCGAGCTCTCGACGTTCGTTCCGCGTGAGATAATACTGAACTTCGACCCCGCCGAGCTTCCCGCACTCAAGGCGTACATCGACAAGAGAGGCGACTCCGTGCTCGTTGAGCCCGACAGACGGCTTTATTCTCTTGACGAGATGATGGACGAGGCGACGAAGCGCGTTACCATCCCCGACGGAACTCCGTCGTGCATCGTGCGTGCGGCGGGCTGCGCGTTCTATTACCTCAAGGTAACCCAGCTCCGTGAGCCCGACTCGATACGCGAGCTCTCGCTTTACTCCTCCGCACAGTACCTTGAGATGGACACGTCGACGAGGCGTAACCTCGAGCTGTGCGAGACGATGCTGACGAAGGACAAGAAGGGTTCCCTGCTCTGGGTGCTTGACAAGACCAAAACCGCGGCAGGCGCGAGAATGCTCCGCTACCGCATCGAGCATCCGCTGACGAACGTCACGGCGATAAAGGAAAGACTCCGCACGGTTGAGGCACTTCTCGACAACTTCATTCTCCGAGAGGAGATAGGCGAGAAGCTTTCGTCCGTGCTCGACCTTGAGAGACTTATCACGAGAGTGACGTACAAGACCGCCGGAGCCCGCGAGCTCCGCGCAATCTGCCAGACCGCGTCGGTGCTTCCCGACGTTAAGGCGATGCTTCTCTCGTCCGATTCGTCCGAGCTCGTGCGGCTCGGTCAGAAGCTTGATACCCTTGAGGATTTGTACTCTCTCATTGACGCTTCAATCGTCGAGGCACCGCCGTTCCAGGTACGCGAGGGCGGCATAATCCGCGACGGCTACGACGCGGGCGTTGACGAGCTGCGCTCCATTATAAACGACAGCAAGAGCTGGCTTGAGAGAATCGCCGATGAGGAACGTGAGCGCACCGGCATCAAGAACATGAAAATCGGGTACAACCGCGTATTCGGCTACTACATCGACGTGCCGAGAAGAGAAAGCGACAACGTGCCCGAGGACTACGTCCGCAAACAGACCCTCTCCACGAGTGAGAGATATATAACCGAAAAGCTCAAGGAAGCCGAGTCTACGATTCTCGGCGCATCCGAAAAGATAAAATCGCTCGAATACGAGCTCTTCTCCGCGGTGCGCGATACCGTGGCGGAGAACGAAATAAGAGTAAGAAGCACGGCATCGGCACTCGCCGAGCTCGACTTCTTCCTCTCGCTTGCGACGGTTGCCGCCGCGGGCGGCTACGTCTGCCCCGAGGTAAACGACGGAGACGCGATAAACATCGTTGACGGCCGTCACCCCGTGGTCGAGCGTTTCACCGGAGACTCGTACTTCGTGCCCAACTCCTGCCGTCTTGACAGACGCGATAACAGACTTCTGCTTATCACGGGTCCCAACATGGCGGGTAAATCAACCTACATGAGACAGACCGCGCTCATCGTGCTGATGGCGCAGATAGGCTCGTTCGTTCCCGCCGCGTCGGCTTCAATCGGCATTGTCGACAAGCTGTTCACGCGTGTGGGTGCGTCCGACGACCTTGCGGCAGGCGAATCCACGTTCATGGTGGAGATGAGAGAGGTCTCGTACATACTGAAGCACGCGACGCCGAAGAGCTTTATCATCTACGATGAGATAGGCCGCGGCACCGGCACCTACGACGGCATGAGCATAGCCCGCGCCGTTGCCGAATACACGGCGGGCAGAAGCCTCGGTGCGAAGGCGATGTTTGCGACTCACTACCGTGAGCTTGCCTCACTTGAGGGCGAGATTGACGGAGTCGTCAACTGCTCCGTTGCCGCAAAGAAGCGCGGCGACGAGCTGACGTTCCTTCGCCGTATCGTTCCCGGCCCCGCAGACGACAGCTACGGTATTGAGGTAGCAAAGCTTGCGGGCGTGCCCGACAAGGTCATAAAGCGTGCGAAGGAGGTTCTCGCGGTGCTCGAGAGCGGCGCTCCCGCAGAGGTAATGCCGAAGAAGATTCAGCCCGCCGAGACACCTGCCGAGAGTCAGTTCTCGCTGACCGACATGTCGGTAGACAAGATAAAGGACGAGCTCTCGCGTCTTGACGTTAACTCAATGACTCCCATTGAGGCAATGAACAAAATCTGCGAGTGGAAGGATTCACTCGGTAAGCTTTAATTTTCCGGAAAGGAGGTACTGTTGTGAGTGCAAGAATAAACGTGCTCCCGTTTGACGTCGCCAACATGATAGCGGCGGGAGAGGTCGTGGAGCGTCCCGCAAACGCCGTCAAGGAGATGGTGGAAAACTCGATGGACGCAGGCGCGACCGCCATTACCGTTGAGATAAAGCGCGGCGGTATCGGACTTATACGCGTCACGGACAACGGCTGCGGAATGGAAGCCGACGACGTACCTCTTTCCGTGCTCCGTCACGCGACGAGCAAAATAAAAACCTCCGACGACCTTGACGCGATATTCACCCTCGGCTTCAGAGGCGAGGCGCTTGCGGCAATCTCGTCGGTATCACACATGACGATAGTATCCCGCACCGCAGACTCGGACGAGGGCACGAAGCTTTGCTGTGACGGCGGAGAGATAACCGTATTCGAGCCGTGCGGCTGCCCGAAAGGCACGACGATTTCGGCGGCGGAGCTTTTCTACAACGTACCCGCAAGGCGGAAATTCCTCAAGCGCGACGCGACGGAGGCCGCCGCGGTCACCGGAGTCGTTGAAAAGCTTGCGCTTGCACGTCCCGATATTTCACTCAAATATATCTGCGACGGTGAGGTACGCTTCATCACCCCCGGTGACGGAGACCTCTACAGCGCCGCGTACGTGATATTCGGACGCGAGGCGGTCAGCCGTCTGCGTCCGCTTGACCGCACCGACGGAGGCATCCGCGTTCACGGCTTCATATGCGAGCCCGACGCGGTACGCTCCAACCGCAACATGGAGTACTTCTTCATAAACGGCAGATACGTGCGGAGCAAGACGATTTCAGCCGCGCTCGATCAGGCGTACGCCTCGCGTATCCCGCGCGACAAATTCCCCTTCTGCATCCTTAACGTAGACATCACCCACGAGCTCGTGGACGTGAACGTTCACCCCGCGAAGCTCGAGGTTAAATTTTCAAACGAACGCACCGTGTTCGAGGCGGTTTACTACGCCGTGCTCGGCTCGCTGAACGGCGAGGGCACAAGACCAGAGCTGACGATACCCAAGCGCCGCGAAAACGTCGCGGAGGCTGCCGTCTCGGAAGTGCCCGCGCCGGATATACCGCCGAGAGCACCCGTTCCCGACTCCCCGCCGGACGGGCCCGCCAAGCTTCACGCGCGCCCGTCGACCTCGTTTATCGGAACGGTAAAGGGAGAAACGGAAACGCGCACCTCGTGGGTTGACAAAAATCAGGCGGCGGCGATAACGTCACCGTTTGCACAGACCAAATCGTCGCAGATAAAAATGACGGAAACGCCCGAGCCCGCCGCAGAGACACCGGCACCCGTACCCATCGAGGAAAAGGCGGCAGAGCCCGCTCCCGAGATTCCCGCGGTAACCGTGACCGAGACCGCCGCGGAGCAAGCTTCACGGGACGTGCTTCCCGCTTATCACATAATCGGCGAGGCGTTCAACTGTTACATAATCGTCGAGCTTGAGGACAGGCTCGTTTACATCGACAAGCACGCGGCTCACGAGAGAATCATTTTCGACTCCCTCACGGAGAAGCTTCGCGGAGGCGTTAAGAACTCGCAGACGCTTCTCTTCCCGCTTACCGAAAAGGTCACCGCGGACGAGGGCGACGTGCTTGAGGTTTACCGCGATTCCTTTGAGAAAATCGGCTTCTCGTACGCCGTTGATTCATCCGCCGGTACGGTTTCGATAGACGCCGTGCCCGGTGAGACGGGACGCGACGGTGCCGCCGACATGCTGCTCTCGCTTGCGGGAATGCTGACGGAGGGCGCGGGAACGATTGAAGCGGCGGGAGAAGAATTCTTCATCCGCAAGCTTTACTCCGTCTCGTGCAAGGCGGCGATAAAGGGCGGTATCCGCTACGGCGGAAACGAGGCGGAATACATCTGCGAGAAGATACTCCGCCGTCCTGCGAACGCTGCGGAGAGTGCGGTCAAGACGTGCCCGCACGGCAGGCCCGTGGCGTTTGAACTGAAAAAGAGCTCGATTGAGCGGCAGTTTTCAAGACTTACTTAACTGAAGGTATACTATGTTCATTCTGATTTCAAAAGACGGTAAAGCAAGACGCGGCAGACTCGAAACGCCTCACGGCACCATCGAGACTCCCGTATTCATGAACGTCGCAACCTGCGGCGCGATAAAGGGCGGTCTTTCCGCCTACGACCTGCACGACGTGAACTGTCAGGTCATGCTCTCGAACACCTATCATCTTCACCTTCGCCCCGGCGACAAGCTCGTGCGCGAGCTCGGCGGTATCCGCAAGATGTCCGGCTGGGACGGCCCGCTTCTCACCGACAGCGGCGGATTTCAGGTGTTCTCGCTCTCCGATCTGCGCAAAATAAAAGAGGAAGGCGTGTATTTCGCCTCCCATATCGACGGACGCCGTATTTTCATGGGTCCCGAGGAGAGCATGCAGATTCAGTCGAATCTTGCGTCGACCATCGCAATGGCGTTCGACGAGTGCGTCGAGAACCCCGCGGAGTATAACTACGTCAAGCAGTCGTGCGCACGTACGACGCGCTGGCTTGAGCGCTGCCGCAAGGAAATGGATAGGCTCAACTCCCTGCCCGATACTCTCAACCGTGAGCAGATGCTCTTCGGTATAAATCAGGGCGGTACGTACGACGACCTGCGTGCGGAGCACATGCAGAGAATCGCCGAAATCGACTGCGACGGCTACGCCATCGGCGGTCTTTCCGTCGGTGAGAGTGCCGAGGACATGTACCGTATCATTGAGGTGGTCGAGCCTTACATGCCGACCGACAAGCCCCGTTACCTCATGGGTGTCGGTACCCCGCAGAACATTCTCGAGGGCGTGCACCGCGGCGTTGACTTCTTCGACTGCGTAATGCCGTCGAGAAACGCCCGTCACGGAAACCTCTTTACGTGGCAGGGACGCATCAACGTGATGAACGAGTGCCACGCGAACGACGAACGCCCGATAAGCGAGGGCTGCGGATGCGAGGCGTGCCGTCATCACAGCCGCGCATACGTGAGACACCTGCTTAAAGCAAAGGAAGCGCTCGGGCTCCGTCTTGCGGTACAGCACAACCTTTATTTCTACAACGACCTCATGCAGAAGATACGCGACGCGCTCGACGGCGGATATTTCGAGAGCTTCTACCAGAAATACCACAATCTGCTCGCCGAAAGATGCGACAAGTGAACGCAGAGTTCAGAGTTCAGAGAGCAGTGTGCAGAGTTATGGTAAAAAACCGTTCGGGAATACCCGAACGGTTTTGATTTTTATTGGAATAGGTATGTTATAAGATAAAGCAAACCCGTAGGGGCGCGCATTGCGCGCCCGTTTTTCGACACCGGAAAACATTCGGGCAGGCGTACAATGTACGCCCCTACCGGTGGGACGATAAAGTTTATTCACGGACGGGAGTAAGTGCGAATCAACTACTCATCCACCGCAAGCGGTCCCCCTTCCCTGGCAAGGGAAGGCTTTGGTTTGTGCAATCTTCAAATATATCGACAGACGTGAGGTACGGTATAGTTCTGCGTTCTGCACTCTGCGTTCAGCGTTAATTAAGGTACGGATTATTCCTTATCTCATCGCCTATAGTCGTGCTCTCGCCGTGGCCGGGGCAGACGGTGAGCGACGGGTCGAGGGTGCAAAGCGCCTCAAGAGACTCGAATATCTCCCGCTCGTCGCCGCTGTAAAGGTCGGTGCGGCCGATGTTGCGGCAGAAGAGCGTGTCTCCCGAGAAGACGCACGTATCGGTCAGGTAGCAGACACTTCCCGCGGTGTGACCCGGAGTCGCCATGACGGTGAGTGTCGTGTCTCCTACGGTGAGCTTGTCGCCGTCACGGACGAATGCGTCGGCGGGACCTGCGGAGACGGCGCTCGAGAGCAGAAAGAGGCTTCCGTTTTTCTCGGGGTCGCCCAGAAAGTCCGCGTCCTCGCGGGAGACTACGACCGCCGCGCCCGTGGCGTCTCTTATCTCGTCAACGGCGGCGATATGGTCGAAATGCCCGTGAGTGAGCAGGATGTATTTGAGACGTGCGCCCTCCGCTTCAAGCGCGGGCTTTATCTTTTCCCACTTAACGGAGCAGTCGACAAGCGCGCCCTCTCCGCCGTCGGTCAGCAGATAAGTATCGCACGCGATACCGAAATTCTGAAAGGTTTTTATCTTCATTTGCATCCACCTGTGCTTTTTTTGAAATTTTACCACAAAAGCGCCGTTTTGTCCACATCCGTTATACAAAACCGATTGACTTTTTTCGCCGCGGAATGTATAATTATATTAACAAATTTTATCTTCCAAAGGAGATATATCATGCTTGCTCAGACTCCCCCCATGGGTTGGAACTCGTGGAACACTTTCGGCTCCAACATCAATGAAGAGCTCATTCTCGGCGTTGCCGACGCGTTTGTCGAAAAGGGCTACCGCGACGCCGGTTACGAGTACATCGTAATCGACGACTGCTGGGACCTCAGAGAAAGAGACGAAAACGGCAATCTCGTTCCCGACCCCGAAAAGTTCCCCCACGGTATGAAATACGTTGCAGATTACATTCACTCCAAGGGTCTTAAGTTCGGTATGTATTCCGCCGCAGGTACTCTGACCTGCGCGGGCTACCCCGGAAGCTACGGTCACGAGTATCAGGACGCTCAGCAGTTCGCAGACTGGGGCGTTGACTACCTCAAGTACGACCTCTGCCACTTCCCCGGCTCCGCCGACTGCAAAAACGCTTACCTCACGATGAGCATGGCTCTCCGTGCAACGGGACGCGAGATTCTCTTCTCCGGCTGTACCGTAGGTGAGAGAGAGCCCGCTACGTGGATGAAGTCCGTAGGTGCTCACATGTACCGCTCTACCGGTGACATCACCGACGAGTTCGAGAGCTTCCGTCACATCGCGCGCACTCAGCTTGACCGCATGCACATGTCCGGCCCCGGCTGCTTCAACGACATGGATATGCTCGTTGTAGGCATGCACGGTAAGGGCAACGTTGCTCACGAGGACAGATACGTCTGCAACGACCAGGACTACCTCATTCACTTCTCGCTGTGGTGCCTGTACGGTGTTCCGCTCATGATGGGCGGCGACATCCGCAACATGAACGACTACTGCCACGATCTGCTCACCAACAAGGAGCTTATCGCCATCAACCAGGACCCCGACAACCGCCCGCCGTACTACGATGACAGACAGCGTTACGCAAGCAACGGCCGCATGGGTCTCATGAAGATTCTCTCGAACGGTGAGGTTATTCTCGCATACTACAACTACGCCGACTATCCGCTTGACATTCTGCTTTACTTCGACGATATCGGTCTTCCCTACTCCTCCGGCTACGGTCTTGAGCTGACCGACATCATGACCGGTGAGAACGTAGGCGTTAAGCACGACTTCTACAACCCGAGACTTGAGGGTCACACCTGCCGTCTGTTCAGAGGCAAGTTTGTCAAAAATGGTAAATGAGGGTCTGAACGAGGAGACGTGTACCGAGTGCGGAGGTAAGCTTACGCATGACGACATTGCGATGACGCGTAAGCTTATAAACCGTGGCGCGAAGCAGTTCATGTGCCTTTCGTGCCTTGCCGCCTTCTACAAGGTACCCGTCAGCCGTCTTGAAGAAAAGATGGAAGAGTTCAAGAAAAGCGGCTGTACACTTTTCTATATCTGACAAAAAATCGGGCTGCCGTTACCGGCAGCCCGTAAGCTGATTATTTTTTCTTCTTTTTCTTTTTGGTTTTGATAATCGTGAAGTTCTTCGTTCCGGCGTAGTACCCGAGACCCGCGGCGATTACCGGCACGAGCGGCATCAGCACGTATATGAATATGTGGTGATTCGGGAGTGCCTGCAGGAAGCAGTTAAACGGTGAGCACCATATCATGGCACCGGCTTTGCCGATTGCCCCGAGGCTACCCGCCCACGCAAGCGCGGGGCCCGACGCCGAGCCGAGCGTTTCGCCGATTATCGAGAAAATTGCGAAAATGAAGTTCGGTATTCCCGCTATTGCGGAGATAACGAAGCCGGTATGCGGCATATATTCAAGTCTGCCGCCCTCGACGCGGATTATATCCTGCGCGCCGACGTCCCACATTGCGGTGTACTGAAGCACGCAGAAGAAGCCGACGGTGAACACGCCTACGGTGAGCACACCCCACGCGTTCATCTTAAGCACGGATACCGTGAACGACAGGATAAGCCCCATTATCATCGAGCCGAACTGATTGAGTATCTGGCCGACGAAGAGACTCTTGTTTTCTTTGATATACTGACCCATTTCATACGTCCTTTCGGATATTATCACCTTATTGTATAATAAGGCGGGGCAACTTTCAATAGAGGCAAGAGAAAATTTACATTTATTAAGATATAAACGGAGGTGACGGACTTGTCTGACGCATACAATCTGGACAATTACCCGCAGATGATACGCGAATTCTGCAGGTATAAGAGCGGTATTCAGGGACGCTCCGAGAAGACCGTCAACGAGTACATGCTCGACCTCCGCATGTTCTGCCGCTACCGTTACGCCAAGGATAACGGCATGAAGACGGATGACGAAACGCTTGAGAGCATTGATATCTCGGGTCTCG
>JAZUGD010000155.1:0-4871 GCA_045641025.1 Eubacteriales bacterium | reverse complement strand
CCGTAGTGACCGCAGAACAGAGTAAGTCTTTTCATTTACCGGTTATGCGAACAGACCGAGCGGGTAGGTCCAGCCCATGTAGTCCTCAACCTTACCGGTCTGCATGCCGTAGAGGTTGTCGTACAGCTTCTGTGCGATCTCACCGACGTTACCGTCTGCTACGATATAGTCCTTACCCTTGTAGTTGAGGGTGCCGATGGGGGAGATAACGGCTGCGGTACCGGAGGCGAAAATCTCCTTCAGCGAGCCGTCCTCGCTTGCCTTGGTAATCTCGTCGATGGAGAGCTTTCTCTCGCTGACCTTAACGCCCCATCTCTTGAGAAGCTGGATAACGGAATCTCTCGTGATACCGGGGAGAATCGTACCGGAATCAAGCGGAGCGGTGATAACCTCGTCGTTGATTCTGAAGAATGCGTTGGAGGTACCGATTTCCTCAACGTACTTGTGCTCTGCGGCATCAAGCCAGAGAACGTCCTTGCAGTTGACTGCCATGGCGTCCTTGGAGGCACGCATGCCGCCGCCGTAGTTACCGCCGACCTTTGCGTAACCCGTACCGCCTCTTGCCGCACGGATGTATTCGTCCTGAACGTAGATACGGGTGGTGGAAAGACCGCCGTCGTTAGCTGCGTAGTAGGAGCCCGTGGGGCTGAGGATTATCATGAAGCGGTAGTGCTTTGCGGGAAGCACGGAGAAGGATACCTCGTCACCGAAGATAAACGGACGGATGTAGAGAGCGGTACCGGGAGCGGTGGGCACCCAGTCGATGTCCTCCTTGATAACGGCCTTGACACCTGCGATGAGGTACTCCTCGGGAAGCTCCGGGATGCACATTCTCTCGTTGGTGCGTGCCATTCTCTTAGCGTTCATGTCGGGGCGGAAGAGGGAAATCTCACCGGTGGGAAGGCGGTAAGCCTTCATGCCCTCGAACATCATCTGTGCATAGTGAAGTACGCAGGATGCGGGCTCGATTTCGATGGGAGCGTGCGGTACGACTCTGCCGTCGTGCCAGCCCTGACCCTCGTCCCAGTCCATGCAGAACATGTGGTCGGTGAAGTAGCGGGCAAAGCCCAGCTTGGTTTCGTCCTCGGGACGTGCCTTCGGATGAGTGGTTCTCGTTACGGGGAAATTGAATTCCATGACGGTTCTCCTTTATATGATAAATTATTTTTGAAAGTAAAGCTCTTCGCGGCGGTCCGCAAAGACGTTTATCGATTTGCGTATGCCGTCGATTACGGACATGTCGCAGTCGGCGGTGAGGGTAACCTCGTCCTCGCCCGCGTGTGCGAGACAGTCGCCCCACGGGTCGTAAACGACGGAGTTGCCGCCGTATACTGTGCCGGGAGCCTTGCCGCAGGAGTTACAGCAGGCAACGAACATCTGGTTCTCAATCGCTCTCGCCTTGGTGAGCGCGAGCAGGTGGGGTATTCTTATGTCGGGCCATTCCGATACGACGAACAGCACGTCGAGTCCCTTCACGGTCATCGAGCGCGTCAGCTCGGGGAAGCGTACGTCGTAGCAGATTATGACTCCGCACCTTCTGCCGTCGAGCGTGAACGTGCAAAGACCGTTGCCGGGGGTGAAATAATCGTGTTCTCCCATCGGGGTGAAAAGATGGGTCTTGTCGTACTCTCCCACGACGTTTCCGTCGCGGTCGAATACACAGCACGTGTTGTAAACCTTGCCGTCCTTTACGTTTGCCACGCTTCCGGCAACGATGTTCACGTGATATTCTTTCGCAAGTGCACCGAACGTCTTCTTCGTTCTCTCGCCGTCGCAGTCGGAAAGCTCCGCGAGGTTTTCCTTCGGGAAGAATCCGGTGTTCCACGTTTCGGGAAGAACGAGCACGTCGCTCTCCCCGGCGGCACCTCTCACGAGCGCTTCGGCGTGTGCGAAGTTCTCGTCGGGGGAGGCGAACGCCATGTCCATCTGAAGAATCGTAATTTTCATCGTCTTGTCCTTTACAGAGCGCTTCTTATAATTTTGCCGCTCGTCGTCTTGGGGAGCTCGGCGCGGAATACCACGAGACGCGGGTATTTATACGGTGCGGTGTGCTCCTTGACGTAGTTCTGTATTTCTTTCTTGAGAGCTTCGGTCGGCTCGGTACCGGGCACGAGCACTATGCTCGCCTTGACTATCTGACCGCGGATTTCATCGGGAGCCGCGGATACGCCGCATTCAAGCACGTACGGGAGCTCCATGATAACGCTTTCAATCTCGAACGGACCGATACGGTAACCGGACGACTTGATGATATCGTCAACGCGTCCGACGAACCAGTAGTAGCCGTCCTCGTCTCTCCACGCCGTGTCGCCGGTGTGGTAGTAGCCGTCGTGACGGGCTTCCTTCGTCTTTTCCTCGTCTGCGTAGTACTCGGTGAAGAGACCGCACGGCGAGCCGTTCTTTATCGATACGCAGATCTCGCCGACCTCACCGTCGGGAACGGGGTTGCCCTCCGCATCGAGAAGCGCGATATCGTATATCGGCACGGGCTTGCCCATCGAGCCTATCTTATGCTTCGTGCCGGTGAGGTTGCCTATGAGCATGGTCGATTCCGACTGACCGAAGCCCTCGATGATCTGGAGTCCGGTCGCGCGCTCGAACTGTCTGTAAACCTCGGGGTTGAGCGCCTCACCCGCCGTCGTCATGTGACGTACGGACGAGAGGTCGTATTTCGATATATCCTCCTTGACCATCATGCGGAGCATCGTGGGCGGTGCGCAGAAGGTCGTAATCTTGTACTTTGCGAACATCGGCAGAATGTCGGCGGCGCTGAAGCGGTCGAAATCGTAAACGAACGTTGCCGCCTCGCATATCCACTGACCGTACATCTTGCCCCACATGGCTTTAGCCCAGCCGGTATCGGATATGGTAAAGTGCAGACCGTCGGGAAGTACGTTGTGCCAGTATTTCGCGGTATGGAAGTGACCGAGCGCGTATTTGTAGTTATGCGCCGCAATCTTCGGGTAACCCGACGTGCCGGAGGTGAAGAACATGAGCATGAGGTCGTCCCCACCGGGAGCGTCCTCGGCTCTGTTGTAGTGGGAACTGTACATCGTGAACTCGTCGTTGAAGTCTCTCCAGCCGTCTCTGGGCTTGCCTACGATGAGCTTATGTACGAGAGTCGGGCAGGATGCCGCGGCTCTGTCAACCGATTCGGCGGAGTCACCGTCCGACGTGCATATGACGGCGGAAACCCCGGCGGCGCGGAAGCGGTACTCAAGGTCGTGCGCGAGAAGCTGTGACGTTGCGGGAATCGCAATCGCACCGAGCTTGTGCAGACCGAGCATTGCAAACCAGAACTGGTAGTGCCGCTTGAGAATGAGCATTACTCTGTCGCCGCGGTTGATGCCTATCGACTTAAAGTAGTTCGCGCACTGCGACGACTTGCGCTGCATGTCGCGGAACGTGAAGCGCTTCTCCGTCTTGTCGGCGGCAACGTGAACCATCGCAATCTTTTCGGGCTCGCGCTCCGCTATGGCATCGACTATGTCGAACGCGAAGTTGAAGTTCTCCGTGTTCTTGAAGGTAATCGACGTGGGCGTGCCGTGTTCGTTCTCAACGACGTCGACGAATTTGTCGTAAACGCGGGGCTTGTTGTCCTCCTCGCGCTCGGGTATCGTTACGTCGGCACCCTCGATGATGTTCTGTATCGGTGCTCCCGTCGGGTCGAGAACTATCGCGTAGAACTCGCAGTCCGTGCCCTCGACGGCTATCATTCCGTGAGGGGTCGAGCTGTCGAAGTAAATCGTGTCTCCGACGTGAAGCGTCGTGCGGTGCTCGCCTACCTGAACGAGCAGAGCTCCGCTGATTACTATGTCAAGCTCCTGACCCGTATGAGTCGTAAGCTCGATGTCGCGTCTCTCAAGCTCCTCGTTGTACGCCGTCTTGACGTACAGAGGCTCGGCAATACGGTCACGGAAGCTGTACGCAAGGTTGTAGTATGTCATTCCGTGTGCGTTCGCAATCTCCTGACCTTCTCCGCTTCTCGTAACGGTGAAGCTTCGCAGGGTAGGGCTTCGACCCTCGATAATATCGGTAACGTCGACGTTGAGCGCGAGCGCGCATCTGTAAATGAACGCGAAGTTGAGGTCGCTCTTTCCCGATTCGCAAAGCAGGTATTCCTCAACCGTAACGTCGGTTTTGCCCGCCATTTCCGCGGCGGTAAGACCTTCGATTTCACGGAGCTCGCGGATTCTCGCCGCCATCTCCTGAATCTTGAAATCAAGTCCGGTTAGCTGCGCCATAATATTCCTCCTTGTGGGGGACAAACGAAAAACGCCCGTCCCAAGTATGAATCTTGAGACGAGCGCCCGATTACTTAATCAGGTACCCGCGGTACCACTCAAATTGTCTCCCTCGGGAGACCTCTTCGGAGTCCGACAACTCCTATGCCTTTACGCGGCAGCTGCGGGAGAGTTCTACTTGCATAACGCTTTCTTCTCTCCGGCTCAGGGGCTACGACCCACGGCGGAAGTTCCGACAGCTCGCACCGACCGCTGTCTCTCTGAAGGCTTTACCGCCCGGGTTCTCCCCGTCATCGCCTTTATTTTGAATGATTATATCATTACCTGGGGTATTTGTCAATATATATTTGAAAAAACCGAATAAATATTCGTAAATTATAACTGAGAGCGGATAATCTTACCGTTCGTGGTTTTGGGAAGCTCGTCGCGGAATACTACGAGACGCGGGTATTTATACGGCGCGGTGTGCTCCTTGACGTAGTTCTGGATTTCACGCTTGAGCTCTTCCGTAGGCTCGGTGCCGGGCACGAGAACAATGCTTGCCTTGACTATCTGACCTCTCACCTCATCGGGAGCGGCGGAAACGCCGCACTCGAGCACGTAGGGAAGCTCCATTATGACACTCTC
>JAZUGD010000154.1:0-2422 GCA_045641025.1 Eubacteriales bacterium | reverse complement strand
CGCGGAATTCGAGAAGCGGCTTGCAAGCTTTATCGAAAAGACGAGAAAAGGAAAGCTCATCAAAGGCTTCGGCGGTATCGAAAAATATTACAATTAGAGGATTAGCGTGAAAGTTCATACGGCTATAAGTTAAGTATAACCGTTCACGCTTGAACCGGCGGCTGAAAAATCCATAAGCCGGGATTTTCGTTTTCTTGCCCCGGCAAGAAAACACGCCGCCGTTTCATTAAAGTTTTGTGACGCCGCTCCGGCGGCGTGATGGAGATTATTATGAAACTGCGAA
This sequence comes from Eubacteriales bacterium, assembly GCA_045641025.1. Lineage (GTDB taxonomy): Bacteria > Bacillota > Clostridia > Oscillospirales > CAG-272 > UMGS1312. Next base: position 2,139 of record JAZUGD010000154.1, on the reverse strand, counting down.
AAATACTTTATAATCTCGGGCGAATAATGCTCGTCGGCGCGGTGCTTATGCTCATACCGATTATTATATCGGCGATATACCGCGACGGCTGTGCGATACCGTTCCTCGTTTCCGCGGCGGCGTGTGCCGCAGCAGGCGGCGCGTTCGTACTTCTTTTCAGAAAGAACGTAAAGCCTCTTACCGGACGTGAGGGAATGGCTGTCGCGGCGCTCTCGTGGATAGTGCTCTCCGTTTTCGGTGCGCTTCCCACGGTAATCACGAAAAACGCAAGCTTTACGGATGCATTCTTCGATACCGTGTCCGGTTTTACCACAACCGGTGCGACGGTGCTCACGTCGATGGACGTGCTCCCGAAGAGCATACTGTTCTGGCGCTCGCTTACCCACTGGGTCGGCGGTCTCGGCATACTTGCGTTTGCCGTTGCCGTTCTGCCGCAGAAGGCAAACCGCTCGGGAGAGGGCTCCTCGTCCGATACGTTTGCAATAAAGGCGGAGTCTCCGGGACCCACCTTCGGCAAGCTTACGTCAAAGCTTAAGTTCAGCACGCAGATTCTCTACCTTATATATCTCGGGCTTACCGTAGCCGAGGCAGTGCTTCTGCTCTGCGGCGGAATGCCTGTGTTCGACAGTATCGCCAACTCCCTCGCAACCATGGGCAGCGGCGGCTTCTCACTCTCCGACGCGGGTATCGCGGGTTACGGCAGCGCATATATCGAGTGGGTCGTTGCAGTATTTATGATGCTCGCGGGCCTCAACTTCAACTTCATCTATTTCCTCATTATGAGAAAATTCGTCCGCGCCTTCTCGATGGAGGACGTACGCTGGTACGTAGGCATTATCCTCGCATCTACCGCGGCGATTACCGTAAATATTTATTCTATATATCAGAGCATCGGCGAGTCCGTGCGTACCGCCTTCTTCCAAGTGGCGACCGTCATATCGACAACGGGCTTCTCAACCGCAAACTTTGCCGAATGGCCGGGCTTCTCGCAGACGCTTATGGTAATACTTATGTTCATCGGCGGATGCGTAGGCTCCACCGGCGGCGGTATCAAAATCTCCCGTATAGTGATATTCTTCAAGACCGCCGTCAAGGAGGTCAGATACCACATCAACCCCAAGGAAATAAGAACCGTACAGTTCGAGGGTCAGCCCGTAGAGCACTCCGTTGTAACGGGTATCAGCTCGTATCTCGTAGTGTTCAGCCTGCTTTTCGTAGGCTCGTCGCTTATCGTTGCGCTTGACGGTCACGATTTCACAACTACCTTTACCGCAGTCACGGCGTGTATCAACAACATAGGACCGGGACTCGGCAAGGTAGGACCCGCGGCAAACTTCTCGTGTATGTCCACGCTGTCAAAGTACGTGCTGTCTCTTGATATGCTGCTCGGACGACTCGAGCTGTTCCCGCTGCTCGTACTGTGCGCGCCTCACGCGTGGAAGAAATAATATGTGCACGAGTATAATTTCAAACAGACGTAAAACGATAGTAGGCTGGAATCTCGATATCCTTGATATGGAACACCGCTTGTCCGTTTCGGACAGCGGTGTCTTTATAGAGATAAATGACAAAACCGAGGGCCGGATGCCTCTCTTCGGCGCAAATTCACGGGGCGACTTCGTCGGTATGCCGACGTGCTGGCCCTACGACAACAGGAGCGACCCCGCACCTGACCGTGAGAACGTCATCATGCTCGACATTGACCTGCTGATGCAGAAAAGAACGTTATCCGAGATAAAAGCGGTAGCCGAGACGGGCAGGGTGTGCAGCGTACCGGGGCTTACGTTTATGTCATCTCTCTCCGACAGTGACGGCAACGTCCTCCACGTAATACCGGGGCAGGGATACAAGTATTACGAGAAGCCCGAGCGGTGCGTGCTCACGAACTTCTCGCCATTTAAAGGCGATAGCGAAACGCATCCGTGGATGGGGCTTGACAGATACAAAACGGCGGAGAGAATGCTCCTCGAAGCGTCCGATACGTTCGGCGTTGCCGACTGCTTCGCTATACTACGCGCCTGCTCGCAGGAGGTCTGCCCGACCGTCGTGTCCATGGTTTACGACGTCACCGACCGCACGGTTTACTGGTGCGAGAACCGCCAATGGGACGACGTTCGCGAAAAATCCTTTGCAAAATAA
>JAZUGD010000153.1:0-1636 GCA_045641025.1 Eubacteriales bacterium | reverse complement strand
GGCGCCGTGTCGGTCACGACGGTTTTATTCCCCGTGATTACCGTCTGCACGGAGCTGCCGAGAATTACCACCGCGACGGAAAGCGCACACGTCCAGAACACGAACGCGGCAATATACGATTTTGACCCGTCGGTTTTCATTTGCTTCCTCCGAATACGTTTACTGTAATAATCATTCTATGCCGCACCGTGCACGTTTAACACAGTAAGACGTATGCGAGAAAACTGTTGCATTTTTTCATATTTTGTGATAGTATGAATATATATTAAGTTTGAAAGGTACGCGTGGCATGAGCAGAAAAAAAGACGGTATCCTCTTCCGCACCTCGTCGAGAGGCTACAACCGTGACGACGTAAACGAATACATACTCGGAGAAAGCAGAAAATTTTCCGAAATCGAGTCTTCGTTTATGAGAACCTCGGGTGAACTTCGCGCAGCGCTTGACGGCAAGACTGCCGAATGCGATTCTCTCTCAGCCTCGCTGAACGAAGCGGCGGACAAGGCCGGTGCCGCACTTGCCGCAAAGGAAGAAGCGGAAAAGGCTCTTGAGGCGGCAAAGACTGAACTTGAAGCGGTAAAATCCGAGCTTGAGGCGGCGAAATCCGAGCTTGAGACCGCACAAGCCGAGCTTGACGAGCTGCGCTCCGAAAAGGTATACGTACCCGCTCACGGTGCGTCTAACGGCACCAACACCGCCGACGAGGCAGGCAAGATAATGGCGGAAATGTCAAGCGGCATGCAGTCGGCTCTTGAGAACTGCATGAACGATATACTTACGATAATGAAGCAGAACACCGCTCCCGCAAGCTCCGTTAAAATGGAGAAGGTCGGCACCGAGGTCAACCGCAGAATGGGAAGACTCCAAGGAGACTTCAACCGCGTAATCAACCGTATTCTTTCGGATTACCGCGGTAAGCACGCAAAAAAATAAATTAAAGGCACGGTTTTTATCATGAAGGACACACGGCACGCTCGCAGAAGGACGGTTTTCTTTTGTGCGCTCCTTGCCGCAGTCCTTCTTTTTTCATCCTGCTCGAAGGAACTGGAACCCGACGCGGGCAAGCTCTCGAAAATCGTGCTCGACGGTGCTGAGGGTACCGTGACGGGTGCGTCTCCCGAGACGAGAGCCGTATTTATAGCGTCGGTATACAACATAAACTACCCGTCGAAGCCCGACTTATCAGAAGGCGAGCTTAAAAGCGAGGCGCAGGCCGTCGTTGACGGAGCACTCCGTCTCGGAATGAACACGGTATACCTTCAGGTACATCCCGCATGCGACGCGCTGTACAAATCTGAGGTTTTCCCCGTATCGAAATACCTTTCGTCGGACGGTACGCTCACGCTTGACTTGCTTGAATATTTCGCGTCGCTTTGCCGCGAGAGCGGGCTCTCACTTTACGCATGGATGAACCCTCTCCGCGTAACCGTAAATCCCGCCGACACGAAGGAACAGGCAATCGGAACGCTTGCAGCGACATCCCCCGCACGGAACGCGTCGCTCGTTTCGTTCTACGGTGACGGCAAGCTTTATTTTGACTGCGGTGCACCCGAGGTGAGAACGCTTATTGCGGATGAGGTTAAGTACCTTGCGGAAAACTACGATATAGACGGCGTCGTATTCGACGATTACTTCTAC
>JAZUGD010000152.1:0-4158 GCA_045641025.1 Eubacteriales bacterium | reverse complement strand
GTTGTATTATATGTCTGTAAACTTACTTAAAGTAAACGCAAACACAAGCCTTCCCTTGATAGGGAAGGTGGCATCCGAGCGTAGCGGTGGATGACGAATGAGTAGTTGATACAAGCAAATCTATAGACGGTTAGTTAGTCTGTACATTACTACTCATCCGTCTTTTGCTCGGTAAAGCTCGCAAAATCCACCTTCCCTATCAAGGGAAGGCTTTATCGCGAACCGTTTATTATGTTGACAGACATACAATTCGGCATAATTCCGCAATTCCGTGGTTGTTCGGCTTCGCCGAAAACCGCGAGTTTGCCTGCGGCAAACATCGCCATTCCGCATTACTGCAAATCCCGATTTGTCTGCCTCATCACCCATCACTCTGCGTTCTCATCATAATCACGTTTCCGTTATCCTTGAGCCAGCGGCGGCGGGCGGCGTAATCGGGGATTATTCTGCCCACCTCGTTCCAGAATGCGCGGGAATGGTCGTGGTGGCGCACGTGGCAAAGCTCGTGCACCACGACGTAGTCGATGACTTCGGTCGGCGCGAGCATGAGAAGACAGTTGAAGCTCAGATTCCCCTCAGCCGAGCAGGAGCCCCAGCGGGTCTTCTGCTGTCTTATTGTGATTTTCCCGGGAGTCACGCCGAGCACGGCGGCGTAAAACGCGACTCTCTGCGGCAGCGACGCCTTCGCAAGTGCGCGCAGTCGTTCGACGTCGACGGCGCCCTCGTCCCGTGCCTCTTTTATCTCGGCGGCGCGGCGGGCGACGACGTTTTCGTACCAGTCACGCTTCGATTCGACAAAGCGCAGAATTTCCTTCTCCGGCATCCTGCGCGGCGCGCGCACAACGGCGCTGCCGTCGGGGCGTACCTCGAGCGAGACCGTCTTTCTGTCCGAGCGGATTATTTCTACGTCCACGACCGAAAGCCTCCCTTCAATATTTCAACTATAGTATATCACGGATTTCTCCCGGGAGCAATAACTGACTATTGACTTTATATATGCGCTGTGATAAAATGTATAAGAAAGAGGTGTCGAGATCGATACGGCACTTCTTTGAAAAATTTTTTGGAGGCACAAAATGAAAAAGCTTCTGACCGTACTGGTTGCTGTTTCCATGCTTGCGTCCATGCTCGCTCTCTGCGTTTCCGCTGACGGCATGACCTGTATGGAAGTTCAGCTTCCCAAATTCTCCGCACAGCCTACCTTCGACGGCGTTATCTCCGAAGAAGAGTGGGGTCCCAAGACCGTTCACATGGTAACCGAGGGTGCAGCTACCAACGACGATACCGAGATCGGTTCTAACGACGAGTTCGGACTTCTGAACACCTTCTACTGGTTCAAGACCGAAGGTTTCACCGACGAGCTCTCCTATGACCTCTGGCTCCGTTGGGACGATGAGTTCCTTTACATCGGTGCTCTCGTTAACGACCCCGATCCGCACTCCCTTCCCAAGGGCGGCGTTGACATCTGGAACGGCGATATGATTCAGTTCATCGTCGACACCAAGGGTCCGTCCGCTGTTATGGAAAGAGACCATGCAGGCTGGGACTACAAGACCGAGCCCTACAACGGCAACCGTTTCAACAAGCCGTGGTCCGGCACTGACGTATTCAACTGTATCCTTGGTCTCGTTAAGGGCATGAACACCTCCGTCTGCGTAGGCGGCGGCGGCGAAAAGGCCGGCTCCGAGCTCCTCAACGAGGGTGCTCTCGGCTGCATCGGACTCGTAGAGAACGATGACGATACCTGCACCACTACTTACGAGGCAGCTATTCCGTGGAAGTGCGTTAACGAAACCCTCGTTCCGAAGGCCGGCGACGTTTACGGTATGACTCTCGTAACCGCATGCTCCGACTCCAACGAGCTCAACGCATGGCTCTCCTGGGGTCACGGCGTATGCTCCGCTCAGAATGACAGCACTCAGCCCCGTGGTACCCGCGGCGGTTCTCAGGCTATCGTTCTTTCCGACGAGGCAGTAGCTCCCGCAGCTGACTTCCCGGTAGCTACCGAGGAAGTTACCACCGAGGAAGAGACCGAGCCCGCTACCGAGGCTCCCGCTAAGACCGAGGCTAAGACCGAGGTTGAAACCGACGAAAAGGGTGAAACCGTTACCAGAAAGAACAACGAGTCCATCCTTGACAATAACGGTCTTTCCACCGGCGCCCTCATCGGCATCATCGCAGGTGCGGTTGTAGTTGTTGCAGCAGTTGTTGCAATCATCATCGCAGCAGCGAAGAAAAAGAAGAAATAATTAAATATTTCCGATAAAAAGCGCCCCGATTATTCGGGGCGCTTTTTCGGTGCAGAACGGCATTACTGTTGATAAAAGTCTATACACGGACAATAAGTACAGTTTAATTCCGAATTCCGAGTTCCGCACAAAAAAACCTCCCTTGCGGGAGGTTTTTGCGTTATGCCTTTTCCCAGGTCGTGCCTTCCTTGGAGTCCTTGAGGGTGACTCCCATTCCGGTGAGAAGGGCGCGGATTTCGTCGGCGCGTGCGTAGTTCTTTGCCGCCTTTGCCTCGGCGCGCTCCGCGATGAGAGCCTCGACCTTTGCGGCGAACTCATCGTCCGCTCCGCCTCCGGCTTGTGCGGAGTGCTTGAGCTCCTCGGCTACCTTGCAGAGTCCGAGCGAGAGCACGGAGTCAAACTCGGCGATAAGAGACAGCTTGGTCGCGTCGTTCGTGTTGTACTTGAGCACGTCGTACAGTGCGGTAATCGCAAGAGACGTGTTGAGGTCGTTGTCAAGCGCGGCGCGGAAGTTCTCGCGGAGCGCCTTTGCCGCGTCCTCGTCGAACTCGCCGTCGGCGGAGAGCTTTGCGATGCGGGCAACGAGCTTGTCGTACGCGACCTTCGCGTTGTCCATACCCTCCCACGAGAATACGAGGGACTTGCGGTAATGCGACTGCAGGCAGAAGAAGCGGTAAATCTCGGGCAGGTATCCCTTCTCCTCGAGGAGAGAAACGGTCAGGAATTCTCCCTTCGACTTACTCATCTTTCCGTCGGAGGTGTTGAGGTGCAGGATGTGGAACCAGTGCGGGCACCACTTGTGACCGATGTACGCCTCGCTCTGTGCGATTTCGTTCGTGTGATGCGGGAAGGCGTTGTCGATGCCGCCGCAGTGCAGGTCAAGGTATTCGCCGAGGTGCTTCAGGCTGATTGCGGAGCACTCGATGTGCCAGCCGGGGTAGCCGACGCCCCACGGGGAATCCCACTTGAGCTCCTGAGAGTCGAACTTCGATTTGGTGAACCAGAGCACGAAGTCGCTCTTGTTTCTCTTGCTCGTGTCCTCCTCAACGCCCTCGCGTACGCCGACCTCAAGGTCGTCCGCCTCGTAATTGTTGAAGACGTAGTACTCGTCAAGCTTGGAGGTATCGAAATACACGTTGCCGTTCGAGAGATACGCGTAGCCCTTCTCGATAAGTCCCTCAATCATCTTGATGAACTCGGGGACGTGCGTCGTTGCGGGAACGACGGTTTCGGGCTTCTTTATGTGAAGCTTTTCGCAGTCGGCGAAGAACGCGTCGGTGTAGAACTGCGCGATTTCCATGACCGTCTTGTGTTCTCTCTTCGCGCCCTTGAGCATCTTGTCTTCACCGGTATCCGCGTCGCTCGAGAGATGTCCGACGTCGGTGATGTTCATGACTCTCTTAACGTCGTAGCCGACGTAGCCGAGGTATTTCTCGAGGGTGTCCTCCATTATGTACGAGCGGAGGTTTCCGATGTGCGCGAAATGGTACACGGTAGGTCCGCAGGTGTACATGCGGACGACTCCGGGCTCGTGAGTTTTGAACTCCTCTTTTTTGTGGGTAAGCGTGTTATAAAGTATCATCGGTAGTATCCTGCCTTTCTTTTTTCATAAGTAAAACCGTTCCCGCCGCCGAAATTACGGTGCACGCGGCACCGACGGCGATAAACGCACCGCCGCCGAGGTCGGGCGCGAGCACTCCGACAAGGTTGAACCCCGCGTGACAAAGCACCGCGGGAATAACGGAGCCCGAGCCGTAATATACAAGCGCAAACACCGCACCCGCGGCGAGAGCCGCAAGCATCGCGCCCGCTCCCGTATGGAGCGACGCGAACAAAAGCGACGAGAAGAGCACCGCAAGCGGGAGAGGTACGGCATGCCCGAAGCGGTCGAAAATTATGCCGCGGAAGA
>JAZUGD010000151.1:0-3372 GCA_045641025.1 Eubacteriales bacterium | reverse complement strand
CGTCGAGAGAGAGTACCGCTATCGGGTACTCGCCGCGGAAGGTACAGTTTCTGAAATGCGGGAAGCCCGACATCGTTACGTTTGCGATACCGTGACCGAACGCGCGGCCTCTCTGACCCGTGCACTCGTCGTCAAGGTCGCCGTTGAGCACTCTCGCGTCTACGGTTTTTCCGTTCTTCTCGATGCGTACCGCGAAGTGAGAGAAGCCGTTGTCGGAGGTTTTGTTGGCGTTGTTGAAAATCTCCCAGTCGATGAGGCGTCCGTTGCCCGCAAAGCCGAGGGAGCCCGTGCCGATACCGCCGAGCGGGAACGAAATGTTCTTCAGAGCGGCACCCGTGTATACGGTTCGTTTCATAATAATCTCCATTATTTTCATATTGCGGCATAAAGCCGTTATTTATCATTTTAATTATACTGTCACGCCGCCGTTTTGTCAATAAAATCGGGCAAACCGACACACTTTTTGCGCTTACTTCTTGAATGCGTCACGTCCGTGTGATAAAATTATAAAAAACGGGAAAGGCAAGTGAGTTTTATGAACGCCGCAGGACGGTACAAGGGAGAATATACCGGAGTAAAATACAAGCCCGGAATGAAATTCCGGTACGACGTGATAGTGCCCGAAAACTGCCCCGCCGGCGCGGCACTCATAGTCGACCACGATAACGTTTGCGAGCCTAACGCGAACGCAAACGCAAGGCTCGTCAGCGAAGGCAAGGCACCCGCCGCCGTATGTATCGGCGTTGCCGCGGGACGGCTCCCGATGCGCGACGGTACCGAGAGAGGCATGAGAATGAATTCTTACGACCTTTTCGACCGCGAATACGGCGATTTTCTCGTGTACGAGCTTATACCTCACATTACGGAAAAATATTCTCTTGACATATCGGGCGACCCCGAGCGGCACCTTATCGCGGGCGGCTCGTCCGGCGGTATATCCGCGTTTCTCGTCGCGTGGTTCCATCCCGATTATTTCAGACGCGTGTATATGTCCTCCCCGTCGTTTCTCGCGATGGGACGCGGAAACGAGGTACCCTACCTCGTCCGCAAATGCGAAACGAAGCCGCTTCGCATATATGAAGAGCTGTCCGACAATGAGCCCGACGACTATTTCGGCTCGTCGTACCCCGTCGGGCTTGAGATAAGAAACGCTCTGCGCTTCGCGGGTTACGACTTTCGCTTCAAGCATTTCCCCGGCGAGGGGCATTGCTCGAGATACACAAACGAGGAGGAAGCACTCGTCCGCCTTGCATGGCTGTGGGAGGACAGACCGACGGAGTACGAAAATTCTCCCCGTGTGTCCGACGTGATACCTAAGGACAGCGCATGGGAGAGGTGCGACACCTTCCCCGACGGTACGCGCCCCCGCAGAGGACGCTGTGCGCTTGAGATTGACTCGGCTGACGGAAACCTCACCTACGGAGTCTCTGTCGGTGCCGTCTATTCGTACGAGAGTGAGGAGTCTCCTCTGCACGTTCACGCATACCTGCACACCCTGCCCGGCGGCATTGACGCGGTGTTCGGTCTTGCCGTTGACGAAAACGACCGTCTGTACGTGCTGACCGACTGCGGCATACAGTGCGTCCGCTCATTCGGGCTCATCGACGTGATACTCGACCTGCCGGAGGGCACACTGCCCCGCGCGATCACAATCTCGGGCGATATGCTTTACGTTCTTGATTCGAGCGGCGTTTACCGCAGAAAAATCAGAGCGCACGCTCCGACCGGCACACCGTGTGCAAGAAAATGCGTCGAATACTACGACCGCGCACACGATTGACACGGTACTTTCACGGTGATATAATCAGTTCGGAAGAAGGTGTAATATATGAAAAAAACGAAAATAGTATGTACTCTCGGTCCCGCGAGCGCGACAAAGGAAATTCTGTCGCAGATGTACGACGCGGGCATGAACGTATGCCGTCTTAACTTCTCGCACGGCACTCACGAGGACCACGCGGAGAAAATCGCGATGGTCAAGGAGCTCCGTGAGGAGAGAGGAATTCCCCTGCCCATACTGCTTGACACGAAGGGCCCCGAGTTCCGTACCGGAAAATATAAGGACGGCAAGGTCACTCTTGAACGCGGTCAGACCTTCGTCTTCACGACCGACGATATCATCGGCGACGAGACGAGAGTTTCCGTCAGCTATAAGGCGCTTCACGAATACATGAAGCCCGGCGACAGGATACTGCTCAACAACGGACTCATGGTGTTCGAGGTTACGGGAGTCGAGGGGCACGACGTCGTGACGACCGTGCTTGAGGGCGGCTCCACCTCCGACAGGAAGAGCATGTTCTTCCCCGACAAGGACCTGCCTATCGATTTTCTCTCCGAGCAGGATAAGCGCGACCTTATTTTCGGTATCGAGCACGACGTGGATTTCGTCGCACTTTCGTTCGTATCGTCGAAGCACGACATAGACGTCGTACGCGAGTTCATGCACGAGCACGGCGGCGACGGCATCGACCTTATCGCAAAGATAGAAAACAGAAGCGGCTACAACAACCTCGAGGATATTGCGCGCGCCGCAGACGGAGTCATGGTTGCCCGCGGCGACCTCGGCGTTGAGATTCCCTACGAGGAGCTGCCCGACATACAGAAGCGCATGATTGACCTCTGCCGCATCATCGGCAAGCGCGTCATCACAGCGACGGAAATGCTTGAATCCATGATTCACAGCCCGCGCCCGACGAGAGCGGAAATTTCCGACGTTGCAAACGCCGTATTCGACGGCACGAGCGCGATAATGCTCTCCGGTGAGACGGCGATGGGCGAATACCCCGTCGAGGCGGTACGCGCCATGGCGAAAATCGCCGAGCACGCCGAGGCGAATATGGAGCACATAAGAAAAATCAAGGTTGAGGACTTTGAGATTTCGGCTCCCGGAATCGCCCTCTCCCACTCCGCCTGCACTCTCGCAAACGACCTTGACGCCAAGGCAATCGTCGTATGCACGCTGACCGGCAGTACCGCGAGAATGGTATCGCGCTTCAGACCGAAGGTGCCGATTATCGGCATGACCTCGAGCCCGAAGGCGTTCCGCCAGCTTGCGCTGTCGTGGGGTGTCATCCCGATGATGAGCGAGGAGTACTCGTCCGTTGATATTCTCTTCTATTTCGCAAAGCAGGCCGCAATGAAGAGCGGACTTGCAAAGAAGGGCGACACCATCGTAATGACGGGCGGCAACATCACCGGCTCGAGCGGCAACTCAAGCATGATAAACATTGATACGATATAATAAGTATAATATAAAGCACCACGCCGTTACGGTCGTGGTGCTTTTGTCATTTAAAACGGATTTAAGGTTTTATATCCGTGCATAGACTTACGGCTTAAGCATACTGATGCCTCCACCTGATGGGGGAGGTG
>JAZUGD010000150.1:0-2940 GCA_045641025.1 Eubacteriales bacterium | reverse complement strand
AAGCCCGACCACGCACATACTTGACTATAACCGTATCTCTTCGACGTAAAGAGATAGCGTCCGTACGTCCGGATCCCCAACGGCGTGGGTCATCGCAAAGTATTGTGCGATTCCGGCGTTTTCGGGCGATGACCATGCCTCGGGATGACGGAATCGTTCGTCCCTGCGTGGACCTGCACGGTTTACTGTCAATGCCGTTTTGCCCGCGCCTTGACAGAATCGTTTGTCCCTGCGTGGACTTGCAGATAAAACAAAAATAACGTTTTGTCAGGATGACGTGTTTTTTTGTTTTTCTTAAGACTGTAAATAATACCTTCTTTTATATACCGTATGAGTCCTCGCCGCGTTCGCGGAGAGTTTCGGTGGAGATGTGCGAGAATATTACTTCCTCACCTTTTTTGTCGGCACAAAGCACGAACGAGCGCGGGATATCGTCGCCGGCGGACGAGGTTATCGCGCTCTTTTCGGCAGCGCGAAGAAATTCGCCGGTGATTTTCGTCGTTTTTTCTCTCTCAAGGTCGAAAAATCCGACGACGTATTTGTCTTTTACGCTTTTTCCCTCACCGAGATGAATATACATATATGCCTCAAAATGAAATCTGATTTTTAGAGCAAAAATTTTGAAATATCTATATTTCTGCAATCAAAATAGACGATTTGCACCGGAGCCTTCCCTTGCTTGCCTTTCGCAAGGCGAAAGGGGTCAGGTGTCAGCGTTAGCTGACGGATGAGTAGTTGACCCCGGCATACTTACGGGCGAGCAGTAATAACTTACATTACTACTCATCCGTCATCCATCGCTACGCTCGGATGCCACCTTCCCTATCAAGGGAAGGCTTGTGTTTGCGGTAACTTTAAGAAAACCAACAGACTTAAAGATAGTATTAGTTTTACGTTTTTCGGGTCGTAGCCTCGTGTCGAGGCAGACGCCGACCCCTACGGATAATTTTATCTTCCCGCAAGGCTTCTCGGCATTACGAAATAGAGGAACTTCATCTTTTCGTCGCCGTCTGATTCGGGACGGTCGAATGCGCTCGGAACGGCAGCTTCGCCGTCCTCGCAGATGCCGGAGCCGCGTGCTTCCTCAATTCTTACGCCCGTTCTGTCGGTGTTGAGGCGGATGCGCAGCGTATATGCCTCGGGGCAGGTGCGGAGCGCGTCGAGAAGATAACGGCAGGTGAACGCGATAGTAAGATCGGGACCGTTCTTTGCCGCGGGAACTTCCTCGTAAATGCTGCCGCCTACGGACGAAGAAGTGATTTTTACGAGACCGTCTACTATTTCAAACTTTACGAACGTGCGGGAGTTGCCGCCGAGCTTGTCTTCGGTGATGACGGACGCTCTTTCAAGTGCTCCGCGAAGCTCGTCTGCGTTTACGTAAACCTCGGTCTGGCAGGTTGTCGGAATAAGACGCTTGAAATCGAGATACTCGGCGTCGATAAGTCTGGTGAAGTAGATGAGACCGTACATCTTGAAGATGATGTGACGGCGCGCAATCATCATGGTGACCTCTTCTTCGTTGTCGCGGACGGACTTGAGAAGCTCTGCAAGCACCTTGAGCGGAACTATTACCTTTGCGTCGGCGCTGCCCTCGGGAAGCTCTTCCTCACAAACGGTCAGACGGTTGCCGTCGCAGCCTACAACGTTCATGACGTTGTTTTCAATTTTGAAGAATACGCCGTTGAACGCCGCGTTTACGTTGTTCTGCGCCACGGAAATCATCGTTTTGGTGATGATGGAGCGAAGCGTCTTTCCGGTAAAGTTATAAACTCTGTCGCCGGAGAGAAGCGGAAGACCCGGGAAGTCCTCGCCCTTCAGTGCCACGATTTCGAAAGAGGAAGCGCCGGACGAAATTTTCGCCTTATAATCGGCGGAAATATCGAACTCAACCTCACCCTCGGGAAGAGAGCGGACTATCTGGATGATTTTCTGCGTATTGATTATGAACTTGCCTTCCTCGATAATCTGCGCGGGAATGGACGCACGAAGTCCCTTTTCCATGTCGTATGCGCAAACCGTGCACATTCCTTCCTCGTCACCGGGGCATTCGAAAAGAATACCGTCCGTCGCGTTGGCGGTGTTGTGACCGGGAACGAGTCCCGATGCGGGCATGATAACCGAAAGAAGCTCGGCTCTGTCAAAGATAACTTTCATAATAACTCCATTCTGCCGCGGATGCGGCTGCACAATTTATTAATTATACGTTGGCGAGAAACGGTGGCGTGTTTTACGCTTTGCGGAAAACGAAAATCCCGCCTTGTGGATTTTCAGCCGCCGGTTCCAGCGTGAAAAAAGCTGACTTTATTAACAGTTATACTAACCTTCACGCAAAGAAAGGCGTTGCCCTTCCCGGATTTTTCCTCGCGCGCGCGATATAAGGTTAGAATAGTATAAAAAGAGTAGTCGTAGCAGTAGAGGCGGTCGAAATTTACGAAAACCCGGAAACGCCTGCAATATATGGGTTTTTGCCCTGAAATTTTCTTCACGCGTTTGTCGAAAACCTGTCGGTGCACGTTGAAGAAAATCGTGAAAATCGGCGTTTTTCGCGGTTTCGGAAAATGCGAAAATTTTTCTCTTTCCGGAAACGGTGAAGTTTTCGAAATTCGGTGCCGAAAACGCGGTTTTAAGATGCGAAAAGCTCACTTTTCGACACGGTGTCGATAAATTCCGCAAAGCTGCCCGAAGCACCGTGATTATTTGAAACCGACACTTAAACCAACGGCAAATCTACTCGAAACCGTCACGGTTTTCAACCGTAAACGCCGTTTTGTCGAAGACGGCACGAAACCGCGTCGGGAAGTACAGACAAGGCGGTTGAAAGAGTGTCGAAACGCGGTGAAAGCATTGAGCATTGAGCATTCAGCATTCAGAGGCTGTACTTTACGTCTGTGCACGGACTTTATTTGTCATCCTGAGCCATGCGAAGGATCTGCGAAAATT
>JAZUGD010000149.1:0-12964 GCA_045641025.1 Eubacteriales bacterium | reverse complement strand
CCGACTTTTTCGCCAAAATCACGACGGAGCAAATATACGACTTCATTTATTATCTCAGGAACTCCCGCGGTGACGGCACAGCCTCGCGTGCGAGAAAGCTCTCGGCGATAAAATCGTTCTTCAAGTTTCACACGCAGAACGTGCGTACCCTTCCCGTCAATCCCGCGGCGGATATAGAAGGCCCGAAAAAAGCGAAATCGCTGCCGAAATATCTGTCGGTTGACGAAAGCCTCGAATTTCTGAACGCCGTTACCGAAACGGCGCCTCACCGTCTGCGCACCCGCGACTACGCCATCATGACGCTGTTTCTCAACTGCGGCATGCGACTGAGCGAGCTTGCGGGAATTTCGATGTCGGACGTGGACTCGCACTACCGTTCGCTCCGTGTTATCGGTAAAGGCGCGAAGGAGAGGGTCATTTACCTGAACGACGCCTGCCGTGCCGCGCTTGAGGCATATCTGCCCGACAGAATGAAGCTGCTTCAGTCCGGACGCGGCGACGGTGCGCTGTTCGTGAGCAGAAGAGGCGACAGAATCAACATAAAAACGGTGCAGGCCACCGTAAAGAAATACCTTGCGGCGGCAGGGCTCGAATACAAGCATTATTCGACCCATAAGCTGCGTCACACCGCCGCGACGCTGATGTATCAGTCCGGTCAGGTCGACATCCGCGTGCTCAAGGACATACTCGGTCACGAGCAGCTGAACACGACGCAGATTTATACTCACGTAAGCAACAAGAGCATGGAGGACGCCATGCAGACAAACCCGCTTGCAGCCGTCAAGCCGAAGACTCCCCGAGGCACGGACGGTGAAAATAAAGACGAATGAAAGGAAACAAAAAATGAAAGTTTTATTTCAGGGCGACAGCATAACCGATATGGGACGCGACAGAAGCGACCCGCATAACCTCGGTCCCGGATACGCGAAATACGCGGCAAGATGGCTTGCCCATTACTGCCCCGAGGAGGAGTTTGAATTCCTCTGCCTCGGTATTTCCGGCAACAAGACCGAAGACCTCGTTGCACGCTGGCAGACCGACTGCGTAGACGTTGCACCCGACGTGCTGTCTATCCTTATCGGTATAAACGACACGTGGCATCACGCAGGCAACAAGGATTGGCTCTCGAACGAGCAGTTTGAGGCAAACTACCGCCACATCCTCGAGGAAGCCAAAAAAATCGAGGGTATAAGAATTGTAATCATGGAGCAGTTCCTTCTCCCGCGTGAGGACTGGGCGTTCTTCCGCGAGGACCTTGACCCGAAGATTCAGATTACCCGTAAGCTCGCGCTTGAGTATGCGGACGTATTCATCCCGCTCGACGGTATTCTCACCGCCGAGGCCATTAACGTAGGCGACTACACCATTCTCTCCGAGGATGCGGTTCATCCGTCCGTTGACGGTGCTAAATTCATCGGCAAGCTCTGGGCTGAGGCAGTTGCCGAAATAATCTGACAAATTTCAAAAAAACTATTGCAATTTCGAAAGCGGTATGATAAAATACCCGAGTACGGTGTGTGAACAGCGTATTATCAAGGAGCAGTCCTCTGCACGCTCTGCACGAATGTTCCGATTATTCAGGAGGAGTTTATCATGGACAAACTCACTGCTTTTACGAGCGAACAGCTTAAGGCTGAAGTTCCCTCTTTCAACGTCGGTGACTCCGTAAAGGTTCACAACAAGATTAAAGAGGGTACGAGAGAACGTATTCAGATTTTCGAGGGCACCGTTATCGCCAAGCACGGCGGCGGTATCTCCGAAACCTTCACCGTCCGTCACGTAGCATACGGCTGCGGCGTTGAGAAGACGTTCCCCATTCATTCACCTCTCGTTGACAAGGTAGAGGTTACCCGTCACGGTAAGGTTCGCAGAGCGAAGCTCTATTACCTCCGCGACAGAGTCGGTAAGAGCTCCAAGGTTAAAGAGCTTATCTGACGCCAAGAACGAAATGAAGAGGCTGTTAAAAACCCGATGTTTTTAACAGCCTTTTCAAAATTCCGGTCGGGAGCCCGGAATTTTGAGCGAATTTTTTCGTTTTTGCCGCATTTTATTTTGACAAATGCAGCACATCAACGGCAAAACGGCGGCACTTGTTTCTTGCCGCCGAGAAATATTCGACGGGTGATTAAAAAGCATTTGCTTTTAATCACCCGTTTGTTTTTTTGAATAAACGGCAGGTTTTCGGTAAATCATAACTTATAAATTATTTTAGGGTGGTTTATTTATGAAAACAAAGAAAGCCGTTCTTCTTGCATGCGTACTCGTGCTCGTCTGTGCCGTGCTCTTTTCCGTCATGCCGTCGGCACGTGCTCACGAAATTTACGATAACGTAATAAGGCTTCACGTTATCGCAAACTCGGACTCGGAAGAAGACCAGAATATCAAGCTTGCCGTGCGTGACTCGGTGCTCGCGTACGTGGGAGACGCACTTGACGGATGCGGCGGGTTTGACGACGCATACGCCGCTCTCACGGGGATGAAGGCGGGAATAGAGGAGGCGGCACGAGGTGCGGCAAACGGGGCGAACGTGAGAATCGCCTTCGGACGGGAGACGTACCCGACGAGATATTACGGCGACTATGCCCTGCCCGCCGGAGAATACGTGTCGATGAGAATAATCATAGGAGACGGAGACGGGCACAACTGGTGGTGCGTGCTCTTCCCGCCGCTGTGCAGTGCGTCAGCAGCAGATGACGCTGAAACGGAATTCTACGCGGCGGGCTTTACCCCCGAGGAATACAGAATCATCAAGCGTACCTCGCCCGTAAAATACAGAGTGCGCTTCAGGATACTCGAGCTTCTCTCCGAAACCTTCGGCTTTTCATACTGAATTTGAAGAATCCGCAATTTTTATGCGGATTCTTTTCGGTGTTTCACGAATACTATTGTATTTGCGGACAATTTGTTATATAATAAATATGTATAACTATATTCACCCGAGGGGTGAATACGACAGATATATTCCCGAAAGGAAAACCGATACTATGAAATACACTTTCAGAGGCGGTATTCACGTTGACGAGCACAAGAATACCTCCGGAATAAGGACGTGCGAAATTCCCGCACCGCCCGTCGTGTCGATTCCGCTTTCCCAGCATATCGGCGCGCCGTGCAGTGCTACGGTAAAGCCCGGTGACCGTGTTCTCGTAGGACAGCTCATCGGCGGTGCCGTTGAGAACGGACTCGGCTGTCCCGTTCATTCGAGTGTTTCCGGCACGGTAAAGGAGCTTGCAAAAGTCTTCGTTCCCGCCGGACGCAAGGTCGAGTACATAACCATTGAAAACGACGGGCTCTACGAGGTATCGCCCGACGTTGCTCCCGTTAGCAAGAAGCTTTCCGAATGTACGCCCGAGGAAATCATCGAGCGTATCCGCGCGGCGGGTATTTCTGGCATGGGCGGCGCTACGTTCCCCACTTATGCAAAAATACAGTCCGCCATCGGCAAAGCAAACCTCATAATCATCAACTGCGCGGAGTGCGAGCCGTTTATCACGGCTAACCACCGTCTGATGCTCGAAAACCCGAACTACATCGTAAACGGCGCGAAGGTGCTGATGCGCGCGCTCGGTATCGAGAAGACGTACATCGCAATCGAGGACAACAAGCTCGACGCGGCGAACGTCATCGAGAAGTGCATCGGAGAGAGCCCGCTCTTTGAAGTCAAAATCATGAAGACCAAGTACCCGCAGGGCGACGAGCGTCAGCTCATCTACGCGCTGACGGGTCAGGAGCTCGGTCAGGGCAAGCTTCCCGCAGATGCCGGCGTGGTCATCTTCAACGCCGAGACCTGCGCTGCGGTTTACAACGCAATGGCAACCGGCATGCCGCTCGTCAAGCGTACCGTTACCGTTGACGGCGACTGCGTTGCAAAGCCCGGCAACTTCTCCGTTCCGATAGGCACTCCCCTTTCGTGGCTTGCCGACTGTGCCGGAGGACTTATTAAGACTCCCGTAAAGATTATCACCGGCGGCCCCATGATGGGTCAGGCGGTATGGGACCCCTCGTCTCCCGTAACGAAGGGCACCTCGGCGGTGCTTCTCCTCTCCGAGGATTATGCTCCCGCAAAGCCCGACGAGCCCGCGTGCATCCGCTGCGGCAGATGCGTGGCAAACTGCCCGATGCACCTTATGCCGAACTATATTTCGCAGTACTCCCGCTCTCATGAGTACGACCTTGCCGAAAAAATGGGTGCGATGAGCTGCGTTGAATGCGGCTGCTGCTCGTACAACTGCCCCGCAAAGGTTGAAATCGTACAGAGCATCCGCGTAGCCAAGGCGGAAATCCGTGCCGCCGCGGCAAAGAAAAAACAACAGTAAAGGAGAGACGTCATGAGTGATAAAGAACTGAATGCGGCAGCGCCCGAAGTGTCTTACCCCGAGCTTTTGAGCGTTTCCCCTTCCCCGCATCTTAAAAACCCCGATAACACGTCGAAGATAATGCTTCGCGTGCTTATCGCCCTTCTCCCCGCGTGTGCGTGGGGCGTATACGTATTCGGACTCCGCGCGGCGGCTCATCTCGTTATAAGCACGCTGTTTGCGGTTCTCGCCGAGTTCGTTTACACGAAAATCATGAAGAAGCCCACGACCGTCGGCGATCTTTCAGCCGCCGTTACGGGTCTTCTCATCGGCATGAACCTGCCGTCCACCGCTCCGCTGTGGTTCGGTGCGGTAGGCTCCGTATTCGCCATCATCGTCGTAAAGATGCTCTTCGGCGGTATCGGCAAGAACATCGTTAACCCCGCGCTTGCGGCAAGAGTATTTCTCTTTGCGGCGTGGCCGTCGATGATGGGCGGCTCCTTTGCCACCGCGGCAAAGAGAATCAACAGCCTTGCAATCATCCTGCCCGACGAAAAGCTTGACGCAGTAGTCGGTGCGACTCCGCTCGTATCTCTCGACAAGGGCATACTTCCCACCGACGTGACGATATTCGACCTCGTGCTCGGCCGCGTAGGCGGATGCATCGGTGAGGTTGCGTCCGTGCTTCTCATCGCAGGTGCGATTTACCTGCTCTGCACCAAGGTCATCACCTGGCACACTCCCGTTGCGTTCATCGGTACGGTTGCACTCGTAACGTTCTTCCTCCCCATCGGCGAGCTCGTACCGTTTAACTTCAACTACATGCTGTACGAGGTATTCTCGGGCGGTCTCATTCTCGGTGCGTTCTTTATGGCGACCGACTACGTTACCTCCCCCGTTACCAAGACCGGTCAGCTCATCTTCGGCGTGGGATGCGGTCTCATCACCGTATTCATCCGCTACTTCGGCGGTTATCCCGAGGGAGTTTCGTTCTCGATTCTCATTATGAACCTTATCGCCGGTTACATCGACAAGGTGACCGTACCCAGAAGATTCGGAGGCAAACCGGAGAAATCATGAGTAAGAAAAAGAAAAACAAGGGCACGCCCGTGCCCGAAGAAATTAAAGAAACGGCTGAAGCCGTCGAAGCCAAAGCAGAAGAGACTGCGGCTGAAGCTGTCGAAGAAGTCAAAGACGCGGTAATCGAAGCAGCCGAGGCAGCAAAAGATGCCAAAGAAGAAACGGAAGAAGCTTCGGAAGCGGTCGAGGAAGTAAAAGAAGAGGCTGCCGAGGCTGTCGAAGAAGCAAAATCCGACGCACCCGCGCACGCAAAGAAAAAGGCAAAGAAGGACGGCGTATCCCCCGTTCGTCTTGCAGTAGTGCTTACGGTTATCTGCGTAGCCGTTGCGCTTCTGCTCGGTGCGGTAAACCACTTTACCGCCGACAAGATTGCCGAAAACAACGAAAAATCAATGCTTTCGTCGATAACCGAAATATTCGACCCCTCCGTGGGTGTCAAGAAGGTTGACGACGTATCCGCATACGACGGAGTTACCGCTCTCTATCTCGTAACGAAATCGGATAAGGTCTGCGGTCTTGCCGCTGCTTCCTGCCCCGCAGGCTTCGGCGGTGACATTTCGATGATTACCGGACTTGATTCCGAAGGAAAAGTCGTCGGCGTACGCATTATCGCGATGTCCGAGACTCCCGGTATCGGTGAGAAGACGAAGGGCGAGGACTTCCTTGCACAGTTCACGGGACTCTCCGGCTCCGCAAAGCTCGGTGAGGGCGTTGACGCCATCTCCGGCGCGACCATAAGCTCTACCGCAGTAACGAAGGGCGTTGACACGGTGCTTGCCGCCGTAGGCCACGTTGCCGCTGTTGCCGCCGCAAACGGCATGGGAACCATCCCGTACGAGGCTGAGGCAACGACGGAGGAAGTAACCACCGTTCCCGAAACCGAGCCCATAACCGCAGCTCCCGAAACCTCCGCACCGGTTGAAACGACCGTTCCCGTTGACGGCTCCGTCAAGAAGACGGACGTTCCCGCGGAGAACGTCGAAAATCCGAACAACGAAAAACCGCCGTACGACGGTGCCGTCTCGGAGACCGATACTGCGGAATATACGACCTTAACGACCGAACACACGACAGTCGAGACCTCCTCCGTTTCGGAAACCTCGGCTCCGTCAACGACCAAATGACGGTCAGAAAGGATGCGTAAATGAACAAGTACGTAAAACAAATCAAGGAAGGCATCATCGACCAGAACCCGATATTCGTTCAGTTTCTGGGAATGTGCTCAGCCCTCGCGGTAACGACCTCAATCGTGAACGCGCTCGGTATGGGACTTTCGTTCACCGTGGTGCTTATCTTCTCCAACCTGTTTATTTCCCTTCTCCGCAAGTTCATCCCCTCGCAGGTACGTATCGCCGCGTTCATAGTTATCATCTCCGGCTTCGTTACCGCGGTTGAGCTTGTAATCAAGGCTTATCTGCCGGCGATAAACGAGTCTCTCGGACTTTTCATACCGCTTATCGTCGTTAACTGTATCATCCTCGCGCGTGCGGAGTCGTTCGCGTCGAAGAACGCTCCCCTGCCGTCCATCGTCGACGGTATCGCAATGGGTGCGGGTTACACCTTCGCGCTCGTATGTATCTCCGTAGTACGTGAGCTTATCGGTAAGGGTCAGCTGTTCGGTCTGCAGATTCTCGGAAGCTGGTACAAGCCCGCCGGAATCTTCATTCTTCCCGCAGGTGCGTTTCTTACCCTCGGCTTCCTCGTTGCGCTTTTCAGATATCTGCGCACGAGAGCCGAAAAGAAAGCCGAGCAGAAGGCCTACGAGGCTCTGCTTGAAGGCACGAAGACCGTCTGCGAGGACGGCGACGTGGATTTTGAGGTTGAAGCCGCAGAGGCAGGCGCCGCGGTAGTTACCGATGCAAAGGAGGACGAAAACAATGGCTAACGTATTTCTCATCGTTCTCAACGCGGTGCTGATTGAGAACTTCATCTTTGCGAAGTTCTACGGCATCTGCCCGTTCCTCGGAGTTTCCGACAAGCCGTCCACGGCTGCCGGAATGGGCATGGCGGTATGCTTCGTCATGACCGTTTCCAACGCCGCGACCTATCTCGTTTACACCTACATACTGACCCCCCTGCACGTGGAATACCTCAAGACCGTCGCGTTCATTCTCGTTATCGCGTCGCTCGTTCAGTTCATTGAGATGTTCCTCCGTAAGTACATACCGTCGCTTTACAGCGCACTCGGCATTTATCTGCCGCTCATCACGACCAACTGTGCCGTTCTCGGTGCCGCTCTCGTAATGGTTGACAGACAGTACAACTTCGTCGAAAGCGTTGTGTTCGGCTTCTCCGCCGCTCTCGGCTTTACGCTTGCAATCGTTATCTTCGCGGGCGTACGCGAGAGAATGAGATACTCGAACCCTCCCGAAAGCTTCAAGGGCTTCGGTATTCTGCTCATCGCGGCGTGCCTCGTTGCAATGGCATTCTCCGGCTTCTCCGGAGTATCGTTTAACTGAAAGGAGCGCCGGATATGGAACTGTTTACTAACATCGCGATACCCGTTGCCATCTTCCTCGGTCTCGGTGCTCTGATGGGAATCATGCTTGCCGTTGCCGCAAAGGTATTCTCGGTCAAGCGTGACGAAAGAATCGAAGCGATTACCGAATGTCTGCCCGGTGCAAACTGCGGCGGATGCGGTCACGCCGGATGTGCGGCGTTCGCGGAGGCGGTCGTCAAGGGTGAAGCAAAGCCCAACGGCTGCGTTGCCTCCGGTGAAGAGCAGATTGCGAAAATCTGCGAAATCATGGGAGTCGAGGCTCAGCCCTCG
Source organism: Eubacteriales bacterium (assembly GCA_045641025.1). GTDB lineage: Bacteria > Bacillota > Clostridia > Oscillospirales > CAG-272 > UMGS1312. The sequence goes on along the minus strand of JAZUGD010000149.1, from coordinate 4,819 downwards.
CTTCGCATGAGAGCGCAGGTAATGTGCTCCGGTACCTCCGAGAAGGCAAAGAAAAAGTACGTTTACAGCGGATTCCCCGACTGTATCTCCGCCGTTACTCTCGGCGGCGGCGACAAGCTATGCCCCAACGGATGCATCGGCCTCGGCACCTGCGTTAGAAGCTGTGCGTTCGACGCCATCTCCGTTATCGACGGAGTTGCGGTTGTCGACTACCACAAGTGCAAGGGCTGCGGCGTATGCGTCGCCTCCTGTCCCAAAAAGCTTATCGAGCTTATCCCGTACGACAGTAAATTCTGGGTCGGCTGTAAGTCGGTAGACGACGGCAAGACCACCCGCAAGAACTGTGACGTCGGCTGCATGAGCTGTAAGCTCTGCGAAAAGAACTGCGAGGCAGGTGCGATAACCGTCGACAACTTCGTGGCTCACATCGACTTCAATAAGTGCACGGGCTGCGGTACCTGCGTCAGCAAGTGCCCGAGAAAGATTATCAAATCCCCCGAATTCAACATTAAATAATCGGTACTCTCCCATTTTTGATAATTTTTACGGCATAACAAAAATTTTTATAAAAACTATTGATTTTTGCGCGGAGGCGTGATATAATTCTCTGCGTATGAATCAGACTGATCAACGGAATGAGGTGAAACTTAGCTATGAAACCCGGAATACATCCCGAGTACAAGGAAGTAACGGTTCGCTGCGCATGCGGTGAGACCTTCACCACCCGTTCTACCAAAGTTGATGCAAACGGTGAACTGCGCGTGGATATTTGCTCCAAGTGCCATCCTTTCTACACCGGAAAGCAGAAACTGGTGGACACCGGTGGACGCGTGGACAAGTTCAACAAGCGTCGCGGACTTGCAAAATAATCTGTTTTCGATTTTTTGTCGGGCAGAACGAAAGTTCTGCCCGATTTTTTTGCCTTTTTCGACCCGATGGCATTTATTTCGTGTAAATAAAAAAAGTAATTTTGATAATTTCAGCGTATATTATAGATAGAGCTTTACTCTATTCGACAAATTACAGAGCGGAGGTTTGGTATGGAAAAGAAATGTCTTCGCGAGGTCTATCTTGAAAGAGAGACTCGTTTTCTCTCGCCTTATGCGTTCAGGTCCTCCGATACAAAGGGCCGCGACTTCCCGTGTGAGCCCTGCCCCAACCGTACCGACTTTCAGCGTGACCGCGACAGAATAATCCATTCAAAGTCCTTCAGACGGCTTATGAGAAAAACGCAGGTCTTTCTCTCCCCTCTCGACGAGCATTACCGCACGAGAATGACTCACACGCTTGAGGTTACGCAGATTGCGCGCAGCATTGCCCGCCCGCTTTGCCTCAACGAGGATTTGTGCGAGGCGGCGGCGCTCGGTCACGACCTCGGGCACACGCCCTTCGGTCACGCCGGTGAGAAAGCGATGCAGCAGTGCTACTCGAAGGATTTTACTCACTACAAGCAGAGCGTCCGCGTTGTGGAATGTCTCGAAAGAGACGGCAAGGGTCTTAACCTTACCTATGAGGTAAGAGACGCGATTCTCAACCACACCGGCGACAACATGGCGTCGACTCTCGAGGGCGTTATAATAAAGTACGCCGACAGAATCGCTTATATAAACCACGATATAGACGACTCTATCCGTGCCGGAATCCTTTCGGCTGACGAGATACCGAAGGATATTACCGCAGTACTCGGAAGCTCTCATTCCGCGAGAATCAATTCTCTCATTACCGACATCGTCTGCGAGAGCGAGGGTGTGCCCGAGATTCGCATGAGCGAGGAGGTCGGGGGCGCGATGATGGCGCTGCGTGATTTCCTTTTTGAGAGAGTCTACATGAATCCGATTGCAAAATCGGAGGATGCGAAGTCGATGGAGCTTCTCGCAAGGCTTTACGATTATTTCGTAAAGTATCCCGAAAAGCTGCCCGGAGTCTACCACGCAAACCTTGCGACGAACCCCGTCGAGAGGTGCGTATGCGACTACGTTGCGGGAATGACAGACCGCTACGCGATTGACCTTTACAAGGAGCTCTTCATACCGAACGTATGGGGCTCGCAGGATAAACCCGAAATACTGTAAGAAGAATTATTTTTTAAGGAGGTGGGACGCTGATGATACCGCAAAGTGTAATTGAAGAGCTTAAATACCGTTGTCCCATCGATGAAGTCATATCATCGTACGTAACGCTTAAGAGGGCGGGCTCGAATTTAAACGGGCTTTGCCCGTTCCACTCGGAGAAGACGCCGTCGTTCACCGTCTTCCCCGCGACGTCTTCTTTCTACTGCTTCGGCTGCGGAGCGGGAGGCGACGTCATAAGCTTCATTATGAGAAGCGAGAACCTCAGCTACCGCGAGGCGCTTGAGTTCCTCGCAAAACGGGCGGGCATTGCCCTTCCCGACGACGACGTGAAACGCGGACCGACCGTATCGCGTCAGAGAATCTACGATATGAACGTCAGCGCCGCCAAGTTCTTCCGCTCGGCGCTGTACGACGAAAACGTCGGAGGCATTGCGCGGGCGTACATAGCGAAGCGCGGACTTTCGGAGGCGATAGTCAAGCGTTTCGGTCTCGGCTACGCCGACGGAGATTATCACTCCCTGTACAATCACCTGAGGCGCGAGGGTTACACCGACGAGGAAATGGAACAGGGCTTCCTCTGCAGGAGGAGCGACAAGAGCAACACTCTGTTCGATTTGTTCCGGAACAGACTCATGTTCCCGATAATCGACTCGGCAGGACGCGTGATAGCATTCGGCGGACGCGTGCTCGACGATTCGAAGCCGAAATACCTGAACTCCTCGGACACGCCGGTATTTAATAAGAAACGAAACCTTTTTGCGCTCAATTACGCCAAAAATTCCTGCGCGGAGCAGATGATACTCTGCGAGGGATACATGGACGTAATCGCGCTTCACGAGGCGGGATTTGAGAACGCCGTGGCGACTCTCGGAACGGCGATAACGCCCGACCAGGCGCGGCTCCTTGCCAAACACACGAAGAAGGTAATCATCTCCTACGATAACGATGAGGCGGGTCAGAACGCCGCCGAAAAGGCGTTCCGTCTTATAGGTGAGGTAGGACTTGACACGAGGCTTCTGCGCGTTGAGGGCGCGAAGGACCCCGACGAATACATAAGGAAATACGGACGCGAAAAATTCCGCGAAATGCTCGAGGGCAGCCGCACGCGGTTTGAATATACGGTGGCGCGTATCCTCTCGGAGCACGATATAAATATCGACAGCGAAAAAATCAAGGCGGCAAACAGAATCTGCGGTTACATCTCGAGCATTCATTCGAGTGTCGAGCGGGATATATACTGTGCCAAGGCCGCGGAGATTCTCTCACTTGATGCCGAAAGCATCAAGCGTGACGTTAACAGAACGATAAAGAAGAGAATTAACGAAGCCAAGCGCACGGAGCACGACGCTCTCGTACGCACGACGTCGGGACTTTCCGACAGAGTCAATCCGGACTACGCAAAGAAGCCCCGTGCCGGACGGCTCGAGGAGCACGTGCTGGGGCTCATTCTTCTTCATCCGGAGTACACGGTGCTCCCTGTAGACGGCGAGGCACCGTCGGAAGGCGACTTCTTCTCCGCCCTTGCAAAAAGACTTTTCAGCACGGTGGCGGATGCATTCTCGGACGGAGGCTTCGACTTCGGTCAGCTCTCCGAGGACTTTACGCAGGAAGAGGTTTCACGGGCGATGAAGATGCGTCTCTCGCGTGAGGAGCTGAGCGATAACGGCCCCGCCGTATTCGCCGAGGAGCTGCGCGGGCTTCGCCGCGAAATGAAGGCAGACGTCGAGGACGACTTTGCTGCAGTAATCGCACGCAGGCAGAAATCGCTTAATAAAACGGAATAATTTCAGAAAGGAACAGATATAAAATGGCAAGAAAGAAAAACGTACCCGAAAACGAGGAGGAACTCCTCGAGGCTGAAGAAGCGAAAGAGCTTGACGACGCTTCCGCTTCCGACGACCCGTTTGAAAAGCTTCTCTTCGGCAGCCGTGATGCAGACGAAGACGAGGAAACAGAGGAAGAGGAAGAAGACGAGGAATACGACTTTGACCCCGACGCGGAGCGCGACCCGCTTGACGACGAGCTCGGTGACGACCTCGGCGACGACCTCTCCGGACTTGACGACGACCTTGATAGCTTCTTCGGCGAGGGCGACGATATCCGTCCCATCGGCAACGTAACCGACGAGGGCAAGAAGCCCGACATCAACAGCCTCATCGAAAAGGGCAAGGCAAAAGGTTCCCTTTCGAACTCCGATATCATGGAGGTTCTCGAATACGCCGACTACGACCTTGACCAGATTGAAAAGATTTACGAAACGCTCGAGGCGAGCGGCATCGAAATCACGAGCTACATCAACCCCACCGAGTTCCAGGAAATCGAAACCGAGGTAGAACAGCTCGAGAGCGCCGAGGACATGGAGAAGATGCTGACCCAGGAGGGTCTTGCAATCGACGACCCCGTGCGCATGTACCTCAAGGAAATCGGTCAGGTTCCGCTGCTTGACGCAGACCGTGAGCTTTACCTTGCCGAGAAGATGTCCAAGTACAATCCCGACGAGCCCGACGATTCCGAGGTGAACGTTGCCGCTCAGAAGGCAAAGGACGAGCTCGTAAAAGCTAACCTCCGTCTTGTTGTAAGTATCGCAAAGAGATACGTGGGCAAGGGTATGTTCTTCCTCGACCTTATTCAGGAGGGTAACCTCGGCCTCATGAAGGCGGTTGACAAGTTCGACTACACCAAGGGCTACAAGTTCTCCACGTACGCTACGTGGTGGATCCGTCAGGCAATAACGAGAGCTATCGCCG
>JAZUGD010000148.1:0-8075 GCA_045641025.1 Eubacteriales bacterium | reverse complement strand
CTATCTGCCGAAAGCAACCGTTCAGGCGGCAATCGGCTCGGTGCCGCTGTCGCTCGGTCTTTCCTGCGGGAATATCGTCCTTTCGGTGGCGGTGCTGTCCATTCTTATTACCGCTCCGCTCGGAGCAATACTAATGGATTTTAGCTATAAAAAGTTATTGAAATTATCTTGATAAATCCCGATTTATCTTCTTAAAAGGTGGACTTTATGAAGTGATAAGGGCATGTAGGTGTACTTTATGAAGTTACAAGGCATATGAATAAAGGACGCCCAAGGGCGTCCTTTATTCATATCATAACGTAGGGGTCCGAACCCCGCGAATTCGGACGAATTCGCTTCGTGCAACGCATCGGGTGTACATACAATAACGCAAAACGAAAGCGTTGCGCAGGGTTCGAGCCCCACCACGTTACGAAAGAGTCCGAGGCCTCAAAATTCCACTTTCCGTTGAATCCCCGTATCGAAACCGTATGTGGATTTTCGCGAAAAAACCATTTATAATATAATCACGGTACCGAAAAAAACAAAGAAAGGGATTATTATTTATGACAGTAGGTCAGACAATAAAAATGTGTCGGAAGGACAAAGGAATGACGCAGGGCGAACTTGCCGCGCTTATTGGCGTTTCCGTACAGGCGGTGTCCAAATGGGAGACCGACTCGGGTATGCCGGATATTTCACAGATAGTCCCGCTTGCAAAAGTTCTCGACGTTACGACCGACAAACTTCTCGGTATGACGGAGCCGGAATCCGAAGAGGATATAAAGCGTTTCGCAGAGTTCAAGGGATACCACAAGGTTTCGTTCATGGCGGGAGAAGCGGAGACCATATATAACGAAGCGGTGCAGTATTTTTCGTCGCACCCGACAAATTCCGAGGTGGCGTTTCTGTGTCTCGAAAGCCTGACGGAGCTTTATGCCGAAAAGCATACGGAGATAACGCCGGAGCAGTTCGTTTCCGAATGTGAAAGATATGAAAGCAGTATTTTCCGTTATGAAACGGATGCGGACCAGATATGTAAAACCTATTTCGTAATGTCTCGTGTGTACTCACTTACGGGAGACGCCGAAAAATCCGCCGAGATGCTTGAGAAGGTTCCCGTCGTTTTCGGAGACAGAACGTACTGGGAGGCGGAATACGCATATCTTGACAACAATACGGAGCTTGCTCTGCAGAAATGTAAGAAAAGTTTTGCGGTAAAAGCAAGATATATTTCGCGCTGTATCCGCCTTGCGCGTATGATAAGCGAGAAAAGTGAAGGGAGCGCAGGACTTGAGTATCAGGTTGAGCTGAACGAATATATGCTCAGGATAATCAACGCTTTTCTGTCGGGCGGCGACTATATCCCCAACCGTCAGTTGTTCCAGAAAACGTCGCTTCTCTGCATGATGGTAAGTCAGTACACGACGCTCGGCAACTTTGACAGGGCGCTTGACTGTGCAAAACAGCTCGTCGAGGCAAGGGACAGCTTCTTGGCTTCCCGCGTTTCACCGCACGCAAAGCACAGTCTGCTTTTCCCCGAAACGACTGACCTCTCAAACGTCGATGCACGGGCAGAGCTTGACGGGTACGTTCAAAGTGCGGAGTCGTGCCTTAAAACCTTTCCGCAATACCACGGCATGGAATAAACAAAAAGCCGCTTGCGTCTGCAAGCGTCTTTTATTTTGCTATTATCTTTCGACCTCTTCCATCGTGAAGGCTTCGAGAATATCGCCCTCATGGATGTCGTTGTACTTCTCAAGTGCAACACCGCACTCGTAGCCCTGAGCAACCTCGCGGGCATCGTCCTTGAAGCGCTTGAGAGAGGAAATCTTGTCCTCGAAGATTACGACGCCGTCGCGTACGATACGGATGGAGGCGTTTCTCGTAACCTTACCGTCCTGAACGTACGAGCCGGCAACCGTACCGACGTTCGGAACGTGGATAATCTGACGGACCTCGGCGTGACCGAGAATAACCTCGGTGAACTTCGGCGCGAGCATACCCTTCATAGCCGCGGTAATCTCCTCGATGCACTCGTAGATTATGCGGTAGGTACGGATGTCGACGCCCTGAGCCTCGGCGGAGTCGATTGCGACCTTGTCGGGACGTACGTTGAAGCCGACGATGATTGCGTTGGATGCGGCGGCGAACGTAACGTCACCCTCGGTGATGCCGCCTGCGGCGGAGTGGATGACTCTGACGCGGACCTCCTCGTTCGAGATCTTTTCAAGCGACTGCTTGACTGCTTCTGCGGAACCGTCTACGTCTGCCTTTACGATGATATTGAGCTCCTTGACACCCTCGCTTATCTGAGCGAACAGGTCGTCGAGGTTGACCTTGGAGTTGGCGGTGAATACCTCTTCCTTCGCGGTGCTGCGTCTCTGCTCCGCAAGGGTACGTGCCATTCTCTCGTCCTCAACCGCGTTGAACTCGTCACCTGCGGCGGGAACCTCGGCAAGACCGATAATCTCAACGGGAACGGACGGTCCTGCCTCGTTTATTCTCTTGCCCTTGTCGTCGGTCATCGCTCTGACACGTCCGACGGACGTACCTGCGATAACGATGTCACCGCTTCTGAGCGTACCGTTCTGTACGAGCACGGTGGCAACGGGACCGCGGCCCTTGTCGAGTCTCGACTCGATGACTACACCCTTCGCACGGCGTGCGGGGTTAGCCTTGAGGTCTCTCATCTCAGCAACGAGAAGTACGGATTCGAGAAGACTGTCAACACCCATACCGGTGAGTGCGGAAACGGGAACGCAGATAACGTCGCCGCCCCATTCGTCGGGTACGAGGTCGTACTTGGTAAGGTCGGATTTGATGGCCTCGGGGTTTGCACCGGGCTTATCCATCTTGTTTATTGCCACAACGATGTCGACGCCTGCCGCCTTCGCGTGGTTGATAGCCTCGACCGTCTGCGGCATGATACCGTCGTCGGCGGCAACTACGAGGATTGCAACGTCCGTTGCCTGAGCGCCTCTGGCTCTCATCGCGGTGAACGCCTCGTGGCCGGGAGTATCGAGGAAGGTTATATCGTGGTCTTTTACGTTAACTCTGTACGCACCGATGGCCTGCGTGATACCGCCTGCCTCACCTGCGGTGACGTGAGTGTTTCTGATATAGTCGAGAAGGGAGGTCTTACCGTGGTCAACGTGACCCATAACTACTACGACGGGCGGACGCGGTACGAGGTTCTCCTCGGAGTCCTCCTCCTCGTTGAAGAGCTTCTCCTCAATCGTAACGACGACTTCCTTCGTCGCAATTGCGCCGAGCTCGTCTGCTACGAGATATGCGGTATCGAAATCAAGCGTTGCGGTAACCGCTACCATCATGCCCATCTGCATGAGCTTTTTGACAACCGCTGCGGCGGTGACCTTAAGTCTCGATGCAAGCTCGGTAACGGTAATTTCTTCGGGAATGGTTATCTGGAGCGGCTTGCGCTTTGCGTTCTCGATGTTCTCGCGGCGCATCTTATCCATCGCCATCTGTTCCTTGTTGCGGTTCTTGCCGGAACGCATGTCGCGGGTGTTCTGCTTCTTGAGTCTCTGCTTGGTAGACTCGGTATCGGAAACACCGCTGTCGAAGCGGTCAAGCTTCTCGTCGTACTTGGAAAGGTCGACCGAGCCGCCGCCTCTCGTGTCAACGACACGGGTAGCGCCGGTACGCTTTCTCTCGCTGACGGGGCTGCCCGCCTGCTGCTTTACCTTACGTGCACCCTGCATGCCCTGGTTCTGAATGTTGATTGCAACCGAACGGGGAGTCTGCACGGACTGGTTCTGTATGTGGCCTGCGGGTGAGAACTGTACGGAGGGAGTACCCTGAGGACGGGTGCTCACGCCCTGCGCGGGTCTCTGACCCTGATTCTGTGCGGGTCTCTGTCCCTGAGCAGGTCTCTGCGGCTGTCCCTGAGCGGGTCTCTGACCCTGCTGCGGGCGCTTTGCGGCCTCTTCTTTGGCTTTGGCCTCTCTTTCGGCTTTCGCTTTTGCCTCTGCCTCGGCTTTTGCTTTAGCCTCCGCTTCTGCCTTAGCTTTCGCTTCAGCCTCGGCTTTTGCCTTTGCTTCCGCTTCGGCCTTTGCCTTAGCCTCTGCCTCGGCTTTCGCCTTCGCTTCCGCTTCGGCCTTTGCTTTAGCCTCTGCTTCCGCTTTTGCGGCTGCTTCCGCCTTAATCTCGTCAAGACGCGGACAGGATATTACCGCACCTCCCGAGAGATAAGCGTCGAGTCCGCTGAGCGAATTCTCCTTCGTTGCGTTATCAAGGAAGAGATTGAACTCATCGGCATCGAGAGCCGCGGACGTGGTTTTTGCCTCCACGCCGCAAGAATCGAGCAGGGACAAAAAGTCCTTGCTTTTCATGCCGAAATCCTTAGATAACTGATTTACGCGGAGCATAGGAGTTTGTGCCATTCTTCAGACCAAGCCTTTCTTTCAGCAATTTGTATTGCCTTACGTTTTATGGGGTGTCAGTTCCCGTCTGCAAGCCGCAGCATCTGTGCCGCGAGTCCCTCGTCCGTGGCGGCGACCGCCATGACCGTGCCGGATTTGCCGAGGAGACGTGCCGTCTCCTCGCCCGTCTTCGACGAGACGAGAGCGGGAACGGAATAGGACGCGCATTTGTCGGACAGCTGCTTTGACGTGCGCTCGGACGCATCGGACGAGACTATCACAAGGTACGGCGGTCGCTTGCCGCGAAGCGCGGTGATTATCGCGTCGGTACCGATTATGACCCGTCCGCTTCTTCTGCAGAAGCCGAGATACGGGAGTGCGCTGTCGGGGAGCTTATTCATTGTCGTCACCCGCACGGCGCTTCTCAAAAGCAATCTCGTTTGCGAGTATGTCGTAAAGCTCTTCGGGAACCTCGCAGTTCAGCGAGCGGCCGAGCTTCTTCGATTTAATCGCTTTTTTGAGACATTTCTCATCGGGGCACAGATACGCGCCCCTGCCGGATTTCTTTCCGGTAAAGTCTATCGAAAGCTCACCCTCGGGCGAACGCACGACGCGGAACATCTCCTTTTTCGGACGAATCTCTCCGCAGCCGATGCACTGCCTCTCGGGAATTTTCTTCGTTTTTTCCATCAGAAGGATGCGGGCTTTGCGCCCTTGATATCAATCTTGTAGCCGGTGAGGCGTGCGGCGAGACGCGCGTTCTGACCCTCTTTGCCGATAGCGAGTGAAAGCTGGTCGCTGTCAACGAGAACCTTCGCGCTTCTCTCACCGTCGAACTCAACTTCCTTGACCTCGGCGGGGGAGAGGGCTGCCGCAATATATTCCTCGGGAGTCTCGGAGAACGCGATGACGTCAATCTTCTCGCCTCTGAGCTCGTCTACGATTTCCTGGATACGCGCACCCTTGTTACCGATGCACGCGCCTACGGCGTCGACGTTTTCGTCCTTCGATACAACGGCAATCTTGGTACGGGAGCCTGCCTCGCGGGCGATACCCTTGATAAGCACGACGCCGTCGGTAATTTCGGGAATCTCAAGCTCGAAAAGACGCTTGATGAGACCGGGATGAGAACGGGAAACGGTGATAACGGGACCGGGCTCGTTTTCCTTCTTGATTTCGGTGATGAACACCTTCGCGCGGTCACCCACAACGAAGTGCTCGCCGGGAATCTGTTCGGATGCGGGAAGCGGAACCTCGCTCGTACCGGTGTCGACTACGACGTCGCCGGTGGTCTCGTTCGTTTTGGTGACGATAACGGTCATGACCTCCTCGCGCTTCTTCTCGTAAACCTTCACCATGTTGCTGCGCTCCGCCTCGCGGATGCCCTGAATGATGACGTGCTTTGCGGTCTGCGCGCTGATTCTGCCGAAGCTCTTGGTTTTGATTTCGGTTTCAACGGTGCTTCCGAGAGTATAACGGCGGCTGATTTTCTTTGCCTCCTCGAGGGTAATCTCGGTGTCGGGGTCGGTGATCTCCTCAACAACCGTTTTGCACTCGTATACTCTGATGTCTTTCTTGGCGGGATCTATGGCAACACGGACGTTGCTTCTGCCGTGTTCTTTTCTGAATGCGTTGACGAGAGCTGCCTCAACACGCTCGAGCATATATTCCTTGGGGATTCTTCTGGTTTCCTCGAGCATATCAAGCGCTTCAAAGAATTCGGAGTTCATTTTGCGGTAACCATTCCTTTCGATTTAGAATTCGTCTTATTTTGCGGCGCCGAAATCGAACACCGTATGAATACGGGCGATTTTCTCGCGCTCGATTTTTACCGTTTCGTCACCGACGGTGAGAACGACTTCGCCGTCCTCAAGCCCGCCGAGCGTTGCACGGAAAAGCTTTACGCCGTCAATCGGGGCGAAGAGTTTGACCTCAACCTCGCTGCCCGCCATGGCGTCGAAGTGCTCGGGACGCGTCAGCACGCGCTCGATACCGGGGCTTGATACCTCAAGCCGGTACGCGTTCTCGATGGGGTCTGCCTCGTCGAGAAGCGGGTCTATCGCGCGGTGGAATTTTTCGCAGTCGTCAATCGTGACGCCGCCGGTTTTGTCAATCGTCAGACGGAGAATCATCTCCGTGCCCTCGCGGACGTACTCGACGTCCCACAGGGTGAGCCCCTGCTCGTCCGCCGTCGGGGTGACAAGCTCGCGTACGAGCGGTGCGATACCCTTCGGCTTGCGGTTGTTTTCCATAATTATGTCCTTGTGAAATTCGTGATTTCGTAAAACAAAGAGTGGGCAAAACCCACTCTCCTTACTACACCATATTCATTATACATATATATTATACACCGTTTTCTCCGAATTGCAATAGTTTTGGAAGATTTTTTCACCGTTTCGGGCATTTTGAAACATCTTTTTATTGACAAACGGCATTTTTGTAGTATAATATATGTCGTGGAACAAGCCCGAGGGTCGCGAGCGTATCAGAGAGACGTGCATTTGGTGAAAGCACGTTTACGGTCGTCCGAAGGTACCGCCCACGTGGCACAACAGAATATCCCTAATGAGTTAAACGCTCGGGTGGAACCGTGCGGACTATGTCCTCACCCCAGGCAAAGAAGAGTTCTTTGCGGGGCGGGGCGTTTTTTATTTCGAATAACATTACGGAGGATAAATCATGAAAATCACTTTAAGAACCGGCGAGTGCGTTCAGGTTGAGAACGGCTCTACGGTGTACGAGGCGGCAGTTGCCGCACTCGGTCAGCTCTCCCGCGAGGTAGTGGCTGCCAAGGTTGACGGCGAGACCGTCGAGCTTTCGCATCCCCTCACCGCCGACGCGGAGGTAACCCTGCTCACCTTCAAGGGTGCGCTTCTTCCGAACGGAGAGGTTGACGAAAAAGAGGACGGCGGCCGCAGAACCTTCTGGCACACCGCGTCCCACATCATGGCTCAAGCGGTAAAGCGTCTCTATCCCGACGTCAAGCTGACCATCGGCCCGTCCATTGACAGCGGCTTCTACTACGACTTCGACAGCGAGGAGCCCTTTACTCCCGAAATGCTCGAAGCAATCGAGAAGGAAATGAAGAAAATCGTCAAGGAGAATCTGCGTCTCGAGCGCTTCACTCTCCCCCGTGACGAGGCTGTAAAGCTCATGGAAGAGAAGGGCGAGCCCTACAAGGTTCTCCTTATCGGCAGAGTACCCGAGGGCGAGGAGCTTTCGTTCTACAAGCAGGGCGACTTCACCGACCTCTGCGCGGGTCCTCATCTCTTCTCCACCGGCGCCGTTAAGGCGTTCAAGCTTACCCAGTGCAACAGCGCATACTGGGAGGGCGACTCGAAGAACAAGGTGCTTCAGAGAGTTTACGGTACCGCATATCCCAACAAGGAAGACCTTCAGGAATACCTCGACCGCATCGAGGAGGCAAAGAAGCGCGACCACAGAAAGCTCGGCCGCGAGCTCGGTCTGTTCGCATTCCGTGACGAGGCTCCGGGCTTCCCGTTCTACCTCCCCAACGGTATGACCCTCAGAAACACACTTATCAATTACTGGCGCGAGGTTCACAAGAAGTGGGAGTACGTTGAAATTCAGACTCCTCAGATCATGCGCCGTACCCTTTGGGAAACTTCCGGCCACTGGGATCATTATAAGGATAATATGTATACCACGGTGATCGATGAGGAAGATTTTGCTATCAAGCCGATGTACTGC
>JAZUGD010000147.1:0-1647 GCA_045641025.1 Eubacteriales bacterium | reverse complement strand
AGACGTTTATTTTGCCGTCGCGGTTAACGTCACCGTTTATGAATACGGTAGCGGACGAATCGCTGTACGAAACGGTCGCGTCGGTGCCGACGGGGTCGCTGCCCGTCAGCTCCTTGCCCGCATACGAGGTGACGGTCACGTCAAGTACGAACTGACTTTTCAGCTCGTCGGCGGTAATCGTGCCTACGATACCGCGGATGACGCCCGCTTCATCAATCGCGATTTTCGCCTCGGGCGTCGTCGAGAATGCGTACGCCGCATTCGACGGAACGATGCATGCCGCGAGCATTGCGACGGTCAGAGCCGCAAGAATAAATTTTTTCATTATTCCGCGGGAACGAGGTTAATAACTCTGCAGCCGCCGTCGAGACCGGATTTGGTAACTATCTGGGGGATACGTCCCGCAACGGTGGTTTCAAAGTCGAAGTGAACGTGTCCGGCAACGATGAGCGCTACGGGAGAATCCTCAGCCGTAATGAGCTCGCAGGTTGCCTTGGTGTATGCCTCGGTGTAGCTGCAGCCGCCGCCCTCGCCGATGCAGGCGCTTCCGCCGGGCCAGTCAGCCGCGGTGGTGGGATGCATTTCTTCGGTGTGCATCGGGATGTGCATGGTAAGCACTACGGGCTTACCGGTTTCCTTCGCGTGTGCGAATACCTCGACGAGTCCTTCGTAAGCCGCCTTATCGAACTTGTACCAGCTGTTTTCAACCGATACGACGAGCAGGTCCTCGTATTCCGCGGTGTAAACGTCGGGCTTCCAGTTGGGTTCGAACTTCTTTACCGCGTCGGCGAACTTCGGGTCGTACTGACGCTTGTAGGAGGTGAGCTGATAGTTGTCGTTCCAGGACCAGTCGTGGTTGCCGTAGCAGTAATAGGAGGGAACGGAGCAGTTCTCAACGCAGCCTCTGAAAATATCAAGGTTGGACTGGGAGGGAGAGTCGGTGATGTCTCCGGTGAGGAGGATACCGTCGGCACCTATCTTCTCCGCATAGTCGAAGAACGAGCCGAAGAAGGTGTACGAGGGGGCGCGGTACATGTTCATGATCCAGTCGTTAAGACGGCTGTGTACGTCTGCGCGTCTCGTTTCGTTCTGTTCGGTGTCGTAAATGGTGGTAAGATGAGTATCGGTTACGTGGAAGAAGGTGTAATCGTTTTTGAGCCCCTTAATCGGAACGGTGGAGAATACGGGCTTTATCAGCGTATCGGTATCGGTAAGCACTCTGTCCTCTCCTTTGGCGATCTTGGCGGTCATGGTGGAATCGAACATCGTTCCGGTGAGGAAGTTGTACGCGCCCTTCATTCCGTTTTCGGAATGTGCGGTGAGGAATACGGTGTTGCCGTATACCTTGAGGTATGCGTCGTTGTCCGCAAGAGAGGTAACGGCGCTTCCGTCTATCGCGTCGGGATAGGTTTTGTAAAGGTCAATGCCGTAAACTATCATCGGCATGCCGGAATTGTAAACCTCGGCGGTGGGTACTTCTTTGCCGGTCATTGCCGTGATTTCTTCGGCAGCCTCGTCGCATCCGAGAATGCTGTAGCCGAACGCACCGTTATCGCAAATGGTAAGATATACGGGCTCGGCGAGAGTTACGTCCCAGTTTGCGAGGTACTTGAGCAGCGTGGTAACGTCGGAGACGTTAACCTTGTT
>JAZUGD010000146.1:0-10322 GCA_045641025.1 Eubacteriales bacterium | reverse complement strand
AGTGTGGTCAAATCAGAATTTGTAGGGGTGCAGAAATTATGATGTCATCCGAATGCACAATATCATTATCGAATTATGAAGAACAATATGAATTATCAATACGGGATTTTACCGAAGATAAGTATTATAAAAAATATGATGAACTCCCCAAAGATAGGGTTCGGATTATAATTTGTAACTGCAAGGTAGTTGGTTGGATGGAATTGTCTGTCCCATCAAGTGCAGTATATGATGGGTTTGTTTTTATTTATGTTACCCCTAATTATCGGAGAAACGGTATAGGCACATGGGTTTACAAACAAGCCAAAAAAAATTTTGAATCTGTTGGTTGCGGATGGTGGACGAGTTACCCACCAAATGATATCGCAGACAAATTTGTTAAATCTGTAGGTTTTAATTTTGTAAATACAAATACGTATATGGAGCACGATGATAAATTCTGCGTTTCGTCCGAAAACGGAATTAGATCGTGTGTTCCGGAAGATTATCCGACGGCGCTTGATATATGGTCGCGTGAATATGCGGAAATGCATAAGCGCATTGGGCTTTTATTTGAGAAAAAAGAAATGACTGAGGAAGAATGCAAGGAGGAATATAACGATTTCCTGAAGAATATCGAAAACTCCTTTGTTATGGAGATTGATGGAAAAATTATTGGATATGGTGCAATATTTGAAGATAACTCCGGCATAGGTGCGGTTGCGATTGACAGAGAATATGCCGGTCGTGGATACGGTACACGTTTATCTGCTTTTCTAACAAATGAAATCATTAAACGAGGGTGTAAAACTCCGTGTTTATACTGTGAATCGGGAAATGACGATGCTATGCACATTTATAAAAAAATCGGTTATTATGAAGTAAGTAGTGAAACCGTAGCAATTAAAACAATTTGACAAGCCCCGGTTTGTCGGGCATCAAAAAAGCATCGCAATAGCGATGCTTTTTTCTTACGTTTTCATTTGCATATCTTCTGGTATGCTATGCGCGGGGAGGCGTTCGACCAGTCGTCGACTATCGTGATGTTTCCGCACCGCACGTAGCCGTTCTTCTCAAGCACGTGCTGCATGACCTTATTATCGGGGTGGGTATCTATCCTTATATTATTTACAACCCTCGAGGCGTACTCCGTTGCCGCTGTCACTGCACCGCCGTGTACCCCGTCGGACGCGATACGGTGGATGACACCGTATGGCTCGTCGTTCAGCCACGCGCCGTCGATTTCGGCGTAGTCCTTCTCTGCTCCCGCAAAGAAGACGAACGTCGCGATTATCGCCCCCTCCGACACGACGGCGTATCCGATGCCGTTTTCGATATCGGAACGGAGCAGACTCTCTTCCGGATACGTAATCCACTGCGTGGGGTTTCCGCTCTCGCGCATCATTACTCTTGCCTTCTCATAGAGGGCCAGGAGAGAAGGCAGGTCTTTTTCGGTTGTTTTTCTGATTTCGTATGCTTTCATTTTCGGTTGCGAAGGAAAACGGTGCTGCAACGCAGCACCGTATCCTTGTTCATTTAAGACTCAGACAAATATTTCTATTTACTGATCCTGCTTCATTGCAGCATAGCACTCGCTGCAGTAAACAGGTCTGTCGTCAGTAGGCTGGAAGGGAACCTTAGCTTCCTTACCGCAGTTAGCGCACACGGTGGTGAACATCTCGCGGGGAGCTCTTCCTGCATTCTTACGACGGTCACGGCATGCCTTGCATCTCTGGGGCTCGTTCTGGAAACCCTTCTCTGCATAGAATTCCTGCTCACCTGCAGTGAACACGAATTCCTCGCCGCAATCCTTGCACTTAAGCGTCTTGTCCTGGAACATCTTGCTACCTCACATAAAAATGGATAAATTGTTCGCCCTCGACGGGTTTCCACCGTCACCTTTGTGAATACAACGCTCTGGATTTAAGCTATTCGGGCATATATCTTAAGCCTTTCGGCGTTAAGAGCTTTGTTTTTGTCTCGCCTTCTGCTTTATGCGGCAGATTGCGTTACTGACCGATTTTGAAGTTTTACCGAGTGAGGCGGCTATCGCGCGCACCTTCTCGCCTGAGATATAAAGCTCAAGCACACGGCTTTCGTAATCGGACAACTCCTCGAGAAACGCCTCGTCCGTCAGCGTGGCTGACGAGCGAAAAGCCACCGTGCCTGCAACGGCACTCTCGGGAAGTCTTCCCGGACGGTTGACCGCGTCCTTTTTTCTTGACATACGGCGCAGTGCCGATACAAGCGCATTACGGATGCACACCTTTGCGAAAAGCCCGAAGCTCACTCCCGTACCCGTTTTATATTTGGTAACGGCACGGTAGAGGGCAATACGGGATTCCTGCCTGAAATCGTCAGTCAGCGCGTCGTCGGAGGACGAGCCCGCCATTGACGCATAACGCTTTGACATTGACTCAATCAGCGGATTATACAGACTCTCGAGCTCGGTAAATGCGGCATTATCGCCGCCCGCGGCACGGGTAATCAGTGCTTCGTTTTCGTTCTGCAATCGGTCACCGTACATAAATATACTTCTCAACAATGAAATTATATCACCGTTTTGTCTATTGTCAATACTTTTATTGAAATTTTATACAAATTTTCGTTAATTTTTCAGTGTTTTGTTGTCAGTCGTCTTTTTCGGACGGGAAATAATCGCCTATTGCGAAATCAAGGTCGCCCGTAAGGAGCGCCGTGAGCCCCTTAAGCACTACGTCCGGACGGTCGGTAAAGACGCTCTCCATACGGTGAAGCTGACTTTCGTTCTCGGCACGGAGCGCAACGTCAAGCTGTACCCCGCTTGAATCCTTGATTTTTCCGTGGAAGAGGAATCCGTCTCCGTCGAGCTCGACATTATGGTCGATTACCGCCTTGCGCTTCGTTAAATTCATATGACGCAGTGCACTGCGGTAACTTCTCTCCTTAATGGAACGCGCAATCGTTGTATTGAGTCCGTCGGACACCGCCTTACCCGTTGCGCTGAGTCTGTACGTGACCGTACCGCCCTCGTACTCGGGCTCGAGCTTTTCCACGTGACCCGCATCCTCAAGCTCACCGAAGCACTGCGCGAAGTCGAAGAAGTTTACTATATCGTCCTGAATGACTATCGTGGATATCGTATCGAAATCAAGAGGATATCCTATCTTTTCCATAAGATAAAGAATAAATACCTTGACGTCGTTCGGTTTTGTTATTCTTTGAGGCATCTCTTCCCCTCCTTTCACGGTATTTTCGGGAAAAATTCGGAGGGCGGATGCCCTCCGAAAGTTTCTGTTAAGTTTTAGTGGGTCCGAATCAGAAGTTCTCGCCGAGAATCTGCTTCTTGTAGGTCATGTAGTCCTTCATCTTTACACGGGTGAAGTCTACGCCGCCCCAGTAGGTATCCTTGATACCGGAGATTACACGGGAGTTATATACGTATGCGGTCTTGTTGAAGACGACAGGCATAACGGGCACGTCTTCCATGAGAAGCTTTTCAGCCTCGTGGAGAAGTGCTGCTCTTGCCGCCTTGTCGTGCTCTGCATACGCCTTCTCGATAAGCTCGGAGTACTCGGGATTCTCGTAACCGGCGATGTTGCCGATGAAGTCGTAGTTCTCGGAATCCATGTCAACTCCTCCGCCGGAGAACTTGGTTGCGTAAGGTGCGAGTGCGGAGAATGCATCGCGGCTGAGCATCTGCGAGTCGATTGCGATAACGTCGAACTCACCTGCCGCAAGTGCATCTGCGAAGTAGTCGATTACGATGTTGTTGTTGGTTTCCTCATCGGTCGTAACCTTTACGCCGAGAGCGTTGAGCTTAACCTTGAAGCCGAGGTCTGTCCATACGTCTGCGATGTACTTTGCAACAGCCTCGTCGGATTCGTTATCCTTCTTGAGGGTGATGGTAATCTCCTGACCCTTCTTGACGCCCGCCTTTTTGAGGAGGTCCTTTGCGGTGTCGAGGTCTGCGGAGGTATTTATTACGTTGCCCTCTGCATCTGCCGTCTTTCTGAAGTCGGAGGAAACGGAGGTATCCTGTACACCGAAGGGGATGAGTCCGGTTGCGGGATCTGCGAATACGAGCATGTCGGCGATTGCCTGACGGTCAATTGCAAGAGAGAGAGCACGTCTTACTCTCGCGTCGGAGAAGAGCTCGTTCTTCGTGTTGAAGTAATATGCATGGGTGGAGAGCTCGTTGTTTACGGTAGCGTAGGGAGCGTATTCCTCTCTCGATTCGATCGGAAGCTCGCCGAGGTAGAAGATTTCCTCATTCTCGAATGCGGCAAGCTGATCGGAAAGCTCGCCGTACTTGTAGTTGGTAACTACTCTCCAGGGAGTTACGTACTTGTCGAGAGCCTCGTCCTTTTCGTCGTCGAGGTAGTAGTTTGCGTTACGCTCGAGACGGACGTACTTGGTCTCCTTGTAGTCGATTTCCTTGACGGCGAACGGACCGTTGGTGCAGATGGATGAGGTCTTCTTCGCCCAGTCGGGGTTTCTCGCTACGATGTCCTCACGGAGAGGTACGAGAGCCGTGGACGCGCAGGTTCTGAAGAACTCGTCAAGGTCTACCGCATACTCGAAGTTGATTTTGAGCACGTAGGTATCCTCTGCGATTACGCCGAGGTCGTCAATGGACGCGTCGCCGTACTTGCAGGCGCGTGCGTTCTTTACGTCAAACAGCATGGCTGCAGCCGCGTTCTGGTTGGTACATTCGATAATTCGCTTCCATGCGAAAACGACGTCCTGTGCCTGAACGGAACGTCCGTCGGACCACTGCGTGCTGTTGAGCTGTATCGTTACGGAATACTCGCCCTTTTCGTCGTCGAAGTCCTTTTCGTAGCTCTTCATGAGCGCCTTTTCCCAGTTGCCGTTTTCGTCAAGTCTGGTAAGGCCTTCGTAAATCATGGAGTAGAACTTGACCATATCGTTGTCATGGTAGTTCTTGGAAGGGTCAAAGTCGATGATTCTGGTGCCGAAAAATACGTTGATAATCGCACCCTTGTCATCGCCCTGAAGGGTCGAGCAGCCGGTGAGGGTAAGAGCTATCATCACCAGGCAAACAAACATGGAAATAATCCGTTTCATCTGTGAGAATTCCTCCTCGTGTTTTTGCGCAATACCGCAGAATGACATACTGTCGGTATCTTAATAGATTATAGCACGGAACTACGTAAAAATCAATCATATATTTCCTTATATTTAAATATTTTTTATGTTTTGTCCGTTTTCACAATACGCGGCTTGCGTTTTCGTAGATTTTAACGGGAAAGGGCGCGCAAAATCGACGGTTTATTCGGCTTGGCGGGAGTATAATGCCCTCAAAACGGTCATAAATTATAGTGAATGACAATAAACGGAGGACGTGACGCGCATGGACACGGAAGATTTTGTACATACGGAGGAAAACGATTCACGCGGTGAGATAATAGAAGTTGAAACGCTGCTCGAAGGAGTCACTCCCGCCGGCGTAGCCGAGAATGCGGGCGATACGGCGGCGCCCGCTCCGCGCGGACGGGCTCTGCCGACGGTGCTTTGTGCCCTGCTCTGCCTTGCCGGAATCGCGGCGTACGTGATTATCGGCCGGAACGGGATTCTGCGCCTCAGGAACGGCGGGCTCGTGAGTCTTGTTTCGCGCTTCGTATTCGGAGGCGGCGAAATAGTTACGGTCTCTCCTCTGCAAAACGAAGAAACCGCCGCGCCCGTACAGACAGTCACGGCGGTTACGGAGGCGCAGATACCCGAAGCGGTAAACGGGCTCGTGTCCGACGACCTGTCGGCGTACTCACCTCTTGAGATATACAACGAAACGGGATACGGTGTTGACGCGGAAGCACTGCTTGCGGGTGAGTGCTTCGTCTTCTCTCCGACGGACAAGGTCCTCGTGATACATACCCACGCTACGGAAAGCTACACTCCCGAGGGATGCGCGGACGTATCGGACGAGCGTTTCCGCTCGGATAACCCCACCGAAAACGTGATAGCCGTAGGGGAGGAGTTCTGCGCGGCGCTTGAAGCACGGGGCATCGGCACGGTACACTGCACCGAGGCGTTCGATTCGGTTTCGTTCACGGACGCTTATTCGTACAGCGCCGGCGCGGTAGCAAAATACGTCACGGACGACCCGTCGATTAAGCTTGTTTTCGACATACACCGTGACGCGGTGGTGCGTGACGACGGGAGAGTCGTGCGTACCGACGGTGACGGACACGCCCAGCTTATGCTCGTCGCGGGCACCGACGAGGGCGGCGCGGACTTCCCCGGTTGGCGCGACAACCTTGCTTTTGCCCTGCGGTATCAGTCGGCACTGTACGGCCGTTCCCCCAAGCTAGTGCGGCACGTCGATCTGCGCGGTGTTTCGTTCAACGAACAGCTTGCCGAAAGATACCTGCTGATGGAGGTGGGCTGTATCGGGAATACTCTGGCCGAGGCGAAGGAATGCGCCCGCACCGCCGCAGACGTTCTTGCGGATATACTGATAAAATAAAGCAAGCCCGGTATTTTAGGCAATTGTAACAATATTGTTAGTCAATTGCATAAATACCGGGCATTCCGTTGTAATTCGGCTGTTTTTGCTTTGTTTTTTACAGATTGTTGTCGATGAATTCCTGCTTGGAGACCGTACCGACGTCGAGCGTGAAGACCTTGGAGATACCGCGGTTCGGCATCGTAACGCCGTACAGCGTATCCGCAACCTCCATCGTGCCGCGGCGGTGCGTGATCATAATCATCTGTATCTCTTTTGCAACCTTGCTGACGTAGTTCGCGACTCTCGTTACGTTTGCCTCGTCGAGTGCCGCCTCTATCTCGTCGAAGATGCAGAACGGCGACGGGTTGACCTTGATAAGCGCGAACAGAAGCGCGATTGCGACGAATGCCTGCTCACCGCCGGAGAGAAGCGACAGATTCTTGATCATCTTTCCGGGAGGAGCCGCGGAAATTTCGATTCCGCAGTTAAGCACGTCCTCGGGGTCGGTCAGCGCAAGCTCCGCGGAGCCGCCGCCGAACAGTTCTCTGAACGTCTCGCCGAAGTTCTTGTTTATCTTCTCAAACGCGTCGAGGAACATTCTCTTCATCTCTTCCTCAATGGAAGCGATGATGCCCGAAAGCTCTTCCTTGGAGGCGTCGAGGTCAGCCATCTGCGTGCTTACGTGGTCGAATTTCTCCTTGAGTTCGGCGTACTCGTCGATTGCGTCGACGTTTACGGGACCGAGTGCCTTTATGGCGTTTCTCGCCTCGGTAAGCTTGTCGGAAACTTCTTTTCTCGTGCTCTCCGTTACCTCGGGATAGCCGAGCTCTGCAGCGGTGGCTGCGGTAAGCTCGTATTCGTCCCACAGTCTTGCGGTCATCTTGTCGATATCCGAGGTAAGCTGCTCGTAGCGGTTTTCGTTCTTGGAGTGAGCGCGGTAGATAATTTCTTTCTTTGACGCGGTCTCTCTCGTTTCGGTCTGGAGCTCCTTGATACGGCGCTCAAACTCGATACCGCCGGACTCGAGTCCGCTTCTCTTCGTTTCCATCTCGGCGATGGAATCGGTAAGAGTTGCGCTCTCGTTCTTCTTTTCTTCTATTATTGCAACGGCACCCTCGGCACCGCTTCTGCGTCTTGCGGCGGATTCGGAATAGCCCTTTGCCTTCTCCTCTGCATCGGCAACTCTGAGAAGTGCACCGTCAAGTGCCGTGCGCGCCGCGTCGATGTCCTTTCTGACCTCGGCAACGTGCACCTGCGCGGCGGTAATCTTTTCGTAGAGCTCGTCTATCATGCTCTCGGCGGTGAATTTAACCGCCGCAAGCTCCGCTCTGCCGTCGGTAAGCACCTTTATCTCATCCGCAAGAGCGGATTTTTCGGCGTTCAGCGCCGTGAGCTCTTCTTCCTTTTTGCGTCTGCTCTCGCCGAGATCGTCCGCATCGCGGCGAAGCTTTTCGATAAGGTCGCCGGTTACGGCAAGCTTTGCCTCAGCCTCGTCGAGTGCGGTTTTCTCCTCGCGCATGAGCGCGGTAACGAGCGCGATTCTCTCTTCCTTCTCGGAGAGATTAGCCGCTTCGGTGTCTCTTTCCTTTTCTTTTGCGTCAAGCGAGTGCTTCACGCCGTCGCGTGCCGTCTCTGCCTCGCGCAGCTCGTCCTCGAGTGCGCTTATCTGTGCGCCCCTTGTGAGCATGCCGCTTCCCTGACGCGCCGAGCCGCCCGTGAAGGAGCCGCCGACGTTTATCTGCTGACCGTCGAGCGTTACGGCGCGGATTTTCCAGCCGACGCGCTTTGCGGCGGCGGTCGCGTTGTCGATACCGTCAAACACGGCGGTTCTGCCGAGCTGATACGATATGATTTCGCGGTAGCGTGCGTCGCATTCGACAAGCTCGTCCGCATATCCGACAAAGCCCGCCGCGGATGCTGCCGCTTCAAGTTCTTTGGTTCTTCCCTGACCCTTCATCGAGGTGATGGGGCAGAACGTAGCACGGCCCGCTCCCGCACGCTTGAGCGCGGCGATTGCCGCCTTTGCCGATGCCTCGTCGTCAACGATGATGTTCTGGAGTCCCATGCCGAGCGCGGTTTCTACCGCGGTAGCGTACTCCGCATCGGTCTTAATAAGCTGTGATATCGGGCCGTGAATGCCGGAGAGCCCCGAGCCCGCCTGATTCATTACGTACTTGACGCTGTTCTGGTAGCCCTCGAAGTGCTCCTCGATTCGCTTCAGCGCGGTAATACGGCTTGAGATACCCTCGCACTTTGACGATGCGGCGCCGTACTTTCTCGTAAGGTCGGCAATCTCGCCGCCGAAGGCTGCAAGTGCGCGTCTTGCGGCGTCTGCCTCGTCGGTAGTCTTCTTTATATCCGCGGTGTAGTCGTCTACGCTTGCGGCGGCATCATCCCTCGCGGAGGTAAGCTCCGCAATCTCCGCCTCGTATTTCTTGATTTCCCCGGTGACGGAGCCGCTTCGACCCTCGTCCTCTTCCTCTGTCCGCTCGATTACGCCGAGGCGCACGTCGACGTCGGCAAGAGCCGCCTCTTTTTCTCTGATACCCGCAAGCGCTTCTTCAAGCTTTGCGTCGGTTTCTTCTTTTGTTTTGAGTGCAGCTTCACGCTCGTCTCCGAGTGCGGCAAGAGTCTTTTCAGCCTCAACGAGCATGCTTTCAGCCTCGTCGAGTGCGGCACGGAAGTGCCCGACCTCCTCGCGTCCGGCTGCTGCGGTCTCGTTTTCGGTCTTCGCGGACTCCTCTTCCTTTTCGGCAAGCGCAAGCTCGTGTGCGACGTTGTTTTCGAGAAGTCTGTATTCGTTTTCGAGTCTGTGGAGACGGTCTCTCGCTTCTCTTATCTCACCGTAAAGCTTGGTCTCCGCCGCCTTGTTGTCCTCGGATGCCTCGAAAAGACGGTCGCCCTTTGCGGTAAGCTGTGCCTCGGTGTCCTCAATCATTTCAAGCTCGTGAGAGGAGATGGCGAGAGCCTCGGAAAGCTTTGCAGCCTCCTCGCGGCGGCGTACGGCATCGTACAGCCAGAGAGAAACGTCCGCTTCCTTCTTTACCGCAAACAGGTCGATATATTTACGTGCCTTCTGTGCGGCACGCTCCATCGGACCGACTCTTGCCTCAAGGTCGGTGAGGATATCGCGCACGCGGAGCATATTGCCCTCGGTCTCCTCGAGCTTTCTCTCGGTTTCGTGCTTTCTGTATCTGTATTTGGTGATACCCGCGGTCTCCTCGAAGATGTTTCGTCTGTCCTCACTCTTCTTCGAGATTATCTCCGCAATTCTGCCCTGCCCGATTATGGAGTAGCCGTCGCGTCCGATACCGGTGTTCATGAAAAGCTCCGATATGTCGCGCAGTCTGCAGGGCTTGCGGTTTATGTAGTACTCGCTGTCGCCCGAGCGGTAGTACCGTCTCGTGACGGTTATCTCGGTGTACTCGCTGTTAAGCTTGCGGGGCTCCTCGGAATCGTCAAACGTTACCGAAACCTCGGCAAAGCTCATGGGACGTCTTCCGTCTGCTCCGACGAAAATTACGTCCTCCATTTTGGTGCCGCGGATATTCTTCGACGAAAGCTCGCCGAGAACCCAACGCATCGCGTCCGTGATATTCGATTTTCCGCTTCCGTTCGGTCCCACGATTACGGTCGTACCGGAATTGAAGTTCAGTACGGTTTTCTCGGGGAACGACTTGAAGCCGTGTAACTCTAATGATTTAAGATACAAAGGATTCTCTCCTTATTATAAGAATCGATTTTGTTCGCGGGGTACTGAATGCTGAATATAAATCTATGGTATTATACCATATATTGTTGTTCAATGCAATATATTTTTTGTCCGCAGAGCGGGCTTCAAAAAAAATTAAAAAATTTTGCAAAAACCTCTTGACGGTCAAGTGAACTTGTGATA
>JAZUGD010000145.1:0-3512 GCA_045641025.1 Eubacteriales bacterium | reverse complement strand
GGTGTAGGGTGTCCCTGCGTGGACGTGCACGGTTGTGCGAAATTTTCGCAGATCCTTCGCGGGGCTCAGGATGACAAATCAAGTTTTTGCCGACAGACATACAGTTCGGCATAATTTCGCATTCCGCAATTCCGTGGTTGTTCGGCTTCGCCGAAAACCGCGAGTTTGCCGTTGGCAAACATCGCCATTCCGAATTATTACAAATTCCGATTTATCCTCCTTATTGGCGAACGTACGGCCGGCGTATTGAGTCTGTATCATTATTCGTGCTGAATCGGAGACGGGCATTTTTTGTTCTAAACGCTCCGCCGCCCTCATAGCCTATAGCACGGAGGTATTCGCAAATGAACGGTATTGATATTTATGAGGATATAGCGAAAAGAACGAAGGGAGACGTGTATATCGGCGTCGTCGGACCCGTCAGAACGGGAAAGTCGACGTTTATCCGCCGCTTTGCCGAGAGCGTGATAATCCCCGGTATTACGGACCCGCACGACGCGGACGTCACGCGGGATTCTCTGCCGCAGAGCGGCGACGGTGTCACCGTAATGACCGCAGAGCCGAAATTCGTGCCCGACAAGGCTGTCAGCGTGCGTCTCGGCGACGTACAGCTCCGCGCACGGCTGATCGACTGCGTGGGGTATATGGTTCCCGGTGCGGGCGACGGTGGCGAGGACGGGGAAGAGCGTGCGGTCATGACTCCGTGGTCGGATATGCCGATGCCGTTCGGCGAGGCGGCACAAACCGGCACCGACAGAGTAATAAGAGAGCACTCGACCATAGGAGTGCTCGTAACGACGGACGGCACGTTCGGCGAGCTTCCTCGCTCCGCATTCGTACCGGCGGAGGAGAAAATCGTCTCCGCGCTCGAGGCGGCGGGCAAGCCCTACGTTATTGTGCTCAATTCCGCCGCACCGGAAACCAAAGAGGCGGAGGCGCTTGCGCTGTCACTTGAGGATAAATACGGTGCTCCCGTTGCGCTGATTGACGCCTCGAGACTCGATTCCGAGGATGCCGCGGGGATTCTTGCGTCCGTGCTCGGCGAGTTCCCGGTACGGGAGATAACCGTAAAATACCCCGGGTGGGTCGCGTCTCTCGAGCCGGAGCACAAGGTCCGCGAGGCGGTGCTTGCCTCCGTCAGAGCGGTCGCGGATAAAAAGATAAAGCTCGGCGACGCCGCGGGTGCGTTTACCAAAAGACTGACCGACGCGCTGGGCTCCTCCCATGCAAGCGGCGCGGCGGTGACCGACACGTACGCCGATATGGGAGACGGCAAGGTCACGGTCACGGTGTGGCTTCCCGAGGAGCTGTTCTACGCGACGCTTTCCGAAATTTCGGGTGAGACTGTCACGTCCGAGCGGGAGCTTATCCGTGCGGTACGCTCGCTTGCCGGGGCAAAGCGCGAGTACGACCGTGTCGCGCAGGCGATGGAGCAGGTGATGGAAACGGGCTACGGCATCGTTATGCCCGAACGTGCCGAGCTTCGTCTCGATGCGCCCGAGATAGTGCGCCAGTCGGGAGGCTTCGGCGTGCGTCTGCACGCAAGTGCGCCGACGATTCATATGATACGGGCAGAGATAGACACCGAGCTCAGCCCCATAGTCGGCACCGAGGAGCAAAGCGAGGAGATGGTGCGCTATCTTACCGAGGAGATGAACGGCGGAGACGGCGAAATCTGGGATTACAATATGTTCGGACGCTCCATGTACGACCTTGTCAGCGACGGCATGAAAAGCAAGCTTGAGCATATGCCGCCCGACGCACGCATGAAAATGGGTGAGACTCTGTCGAGAATCGTCTGTGAGGGCTGCGGCGGACTCATATGCATAATCCTCTGATACGCGAGGAGAAAAGCCGGTTTCGGAAGAGGGAACACAGCCCTCACCGACACCGCTTTTTCTTTTTGTAAAATACTGCTGTCGAACGGTGCCGGATAAATGAAAATAAAGTATTAATTTTGTGTTTGATATTGAACTGCGGCGCAATATATGGTATAATTATATGAATGATTATATAATAGGGTAGTTTTGGAGGAAAGACGTGAAAAAACGTATTCTCTTGATACTTGTCTCTCTCATTTGTGCCGTATCGGTGTGCGGCTGCGCGCTTTTCCGCTCAGCCGACGGACCCGATTATTCGGGCAGCGGCAGAGAAACGGAAACCGAGCAGACTGCCGGAACCTCCGCGACGGAGGAGACACCCGCGACGAGTGAGCGCGCGGACGTCGAACCCGCGTCCGTATCCTTCCTCGGCTGCGGTGACAACATAGTATATTACGGCAACGTACGCGACGCGCAGGGACGCTCCGATGCGGGACGCACCTACGGCTTCAAATATTCGTACGAAGAGGTTGCCTCCTATATCGCCTCCGCCGACGTGGCGTTTATAAATCAGGAAACGCTCATGTGCGGCGACGGCTACGAATTCGATTATTACCCCACCTTCAACGGCCCGCAGGATATGGGCTACGACCTCTGCGAGCTCGGCTTCGATGTCGTCAACCTTGCGAACAACCATATGCTCGACAAGACGGGCGACGGACTCGTGAAAACGATGGACTTCTGGAAGACGATGCCCGTGCTCATGATAGGCGGCTACGATTCCGAGGAGGACTTCAACACTCCGAGATACCTTGAATCGAACGGACTGAAAATAGCGTTTCTCTCCTACACGTACGGCACCAACGGCTTCCGCATAGCGGACGGCATCAACGCGTGGATACCGTACCTCGGCGAGGAGGAAATAAAGCTTCAGACCGCAAAGGCCAGGGAAAACGCGGACGTGGTAATCGTCTCAGTTCACTGGGGCGAGGAGGGCGCGTTCTCTCCGTCCGAGGACCAGAAGAAATACGCCTCTCTCTTTGCGGAGTGCGGCGTTGACGCAGTTATCGGTCATCACCCGCACGTAGTACAGCCCGTCGAATGGATAGACCGTCCCGACGGCGGACGCATGCTCTGCGTATATTCGCTCGGCAATTTCATGGCGGAGCAGGCGTACGATTACAACATGGTCGGCGCGATGATACAGTTTAACATAAACCGCGCATCCGACGGAAAAATCACAATCGAGAACCCGCTCTTCATTCCGACGGTATTCGATTTCAACTACAATTTCTACGAGAACAGAATCCACCTGATGGAGAACTACACCGAGGCGCAGGCGGCGGCGCACGGAATCGGCTCGTACGGCAATTACACCTCTCTCGAGCGTCTGCGCGCATACGTAACCGACACCGTATCGGCGGAGTTCCTGCCCGATTTTCTGAAATAAACGGAAGGTTGCGTGAAACATTCAGAAAACAACATCTGAAATACCTGTGTTTCACGCTGCACGTTCGTGCCTGAAGGCCCGAAGTGCCGAAAGGAATGCTTGGATTAAAAATGGAAGACATCAGAGAGCGTCTCGGCGACGTAACGATAATAGTTCCGTCGCTTAACCCCGACGAAAAGCTTAAAGGAGTCGTTGACGGACTTCTCGACGCGGGCTTTACCGATATTATCGTAATAAACGAC
>JAZUGD010000144.1:0-13285 GCA_045641025.1 Eubacteriales bacterium | reverse complement strand
CGTTCTTCTTCAACCTCCGCAAGCTCGGCTTCAAGTTCAGTCTGTGGCTCTGCAACGACTACGACCTTCTCTGGGAGGAGGAGAGACAGGCAGACGCACTCGCGCTTAAGGAAAACAGAACGTACTCCTACGAAGGTGCGGCAATAATCGACCCGCACTTCGAGCAGCCGAGATACCTCGACCAGATTACCGACAAGAACGAGGCGTGGTTCAAGCATCTTGAAAAGTTCGTAGACAACGGCGCGTCCGCCTTCAAGCTTGACGGCGCGTTCCAGGTCAACGACCACCCCGACAGACTCTGGGGCGGCAGATACCTCGACGACGAGGTACATAATATTTACCCCGTAATCTATGCAAAGCAGATGAAGGAAGGCTTTGAGAGACACACCGGCGGCAGACGTGCGTTCATTTACACGTCCTGCGTATTCGCGGGCTCGCAGAAATACGCGGCATCGTGGGCGGGAGACACCGGCGGAGGCTTCGATACCGTCGTTGCAATGCTCAACTACGGTCTGTCCGGTCACTCGAACGTAACCTGCGACATGGACGCGGCAAAGCCGATGGGCATCCACTACGGCTTCTTCACGCCGTGGACTCAGCAGCTCGGCTGGAGAAACTGGCAGCAGCCGTGGTTCATGGATGACGAAACCGAGGACATGATACGCTACTATGCGCGTCTCCGTTCCTCCCTCTTCCCGTACATCTATACTGCCGCTCACGACGCGGCAACGAAAGCGCTCCCGATAGCGCGTTCGCTCTCGCTCATGTATCCCGACGTTCCCGAATACGACTACGTTGCAAACACGTACATGTTCGGTCCGTCGCTTCTCGTATCCGTATTCGACATGAACGTGACTCTCCCCGAGGGCACGTGGTACGATTTCTGGACCGGCGAGAAGTACGAGGGCGGCAGAAAGATTGAATACACCATTCCCGAAGGACGCGGCGGTGCGCTCTTTGCAAAGGCAGGCTCCGTCATCCCGATGATGGAAGCGCAGGACTACATTGACAAGAAGAACCCCGACGAGTACATCCTTCACGTATTCCCCGGTGCCGACGGTACAAGTGAGCTTTACGAGGACGACGGTTATTCGTACGAATATATGAACGGCGAATACGCCACCACCGCTCTTACTCTTGCCGAGAAGGACGGAAAGACCGTGCTCACCGTAGGCGCAAGAAACGGTTCTTACTCCGGCATGGCACGCCGTCCCGAGGGCGAATATAAGGAATCCGACCCCGAGGTACCCGGCATCGGTGAGGTTACTCCCATGAAGGTCATCGTTCACGGCGTATGCACGTCCGTGACTCTCGACGGTGCCGACGTTGACTTCACCGTTGAAGGCAATGAAACCGTATTTACTCTCGCAAAGGAGAGACACGAGGCAGGAGACGCCGTCTTCACTCTGACCCTTGCGTAAATGGCAAAGATAAAGAAAAAGAGAGTTTCGATAGGTTTTTCCTATAACTCTCCCGTCATACTGACGTTTGCAATTCTCTCGCTTGCCGTTCTGCTTCTCGGTACGCTGACCGACGGCAAGTCGACGAGTCTGCTCTTCTCGGTTTACCGCTTCCGTCCGACGGACGTGCTCGGATACCTTCGCCTCTTTCTTCACGTGCTCGGGCATTCAAACTGGGAGCACTTCTTCGCAAACGTAGGCCTGCTTCTCGTTGTGGGCCCGCTCGTTGAGGAAAAGTACGGCTCGAAAAGCGTGCTCGTATCCATTGCCGCGACGGCGCTCGTCACGGGTATTCTGCATATAATAATCTCGCCCGGCACCGCGCTTCTCGGCGCGTCGGGTATCGTGTTCATGCTTATACTGATGGCTTCGATAACGAACTTCAGAAGCGGATATATCCCGCTGACGCTCATCGTCGTGGCGCTCATCTACATAGGAAGCGAAATTTATAACGGCATAATCGTTGCCGACGATATCTCCCAGCTCACCCATATAGCAGGCGGAATCATGGGTATCGTTTGCGGAATTATCTTTTCCAAGCACAGACTGTAATAAAAAAACAGCCGCTCATGTGAGCGGCTGCTTTTTTGTTTCTTATTTCTTTTTCTTCGAGATAAGCAGTACGACGACGATTGCGACAACGGCAACGCCGAGCACTGCGGCGACTATCCACATGGGGTCGCCGGTTGCGGGACTCATAAGATGATTTAACATTTTATCGGTTCCTTTCTTAATTATCGTCGTCCGCGACGTTTCTTGCCGCCGCGTCTGCGAGGGACGCGAGCATACTGTCGGGCATATCGGTATAAAGAGCGATTCTCTCGCCGTTTGCGTAAAACTTGAGAAGCACGCCCTCCTCCGGTCCCGGATTTACGGTATAGCGGTAAAGGGAAAAGCCGTCGGTGAGGATTTTTAGCTCCGCCGTTTTTATGCGGCGTGCCTGCCTCACGGTATCAAGCGAAAGACGGCATTCGGTAACGTAGCGCTTGCCTCTTGCCCTCTCAACCACGAAATCCGTGTTTGAAAGGTTATCGGTATCACTTACCGCCGCATCGTCGTTCTTACGCGTAAGCTTCATTCTGAACGACGTGAGACGGTACCTGATAAGCATGAATACCGCGGCGCAGAGCAAGGTGATTGAAATCGCCTGCCACAGTGCGGTATACGGGACTCCCGCATACGGAAGTGTCCATAATGCGGCCCCGCCGATGAGACACCCTATGATATAAAAGAGTGCCGTTTTGTCGGTCGGCTTCAGTTCAAATACCATTTACCCTCTAATAAACAGTAAGACCGCTCATCGGCGGTCTTGTTCTGTTATGCTTCTTCTTTGTTGAGAATTGCTTTTCCGTTGTAATAGCCGCAGTTCTTGCAAACACGGTGTGCAAGAATGAGCTCACCGCAATGAGAGCACTTTACCAGAGCGGGAGCGGTAAGCTTCCATACGCTGGAACGTCTTTTATCTCTGCGAGCTTTGGATGTTTTTCTCTTCGGTACTGCCATAGTGATTACACCTCCTCATGAGTTCAAAGCCGGATTTTTACATACGCCTTATTATACAACAAAGTTTTTGACTTGGCAAGTCTTTTTTGAAAATTATTTGTCTTCTTCGAGAAGTTTTTCGAATATTTTCATTCTCGGGTCGATTTCCTTGACCTTCAAGCACCCGCAATCGCCGTCCGCAAGCCGTTTTCCGCACTTCGGGCAGAGCCCGGGACAGTCGTCGGAGCAAAGCACGATTGTCGGAAGCGACAGTGCCGCCTCCTCGCAGATTGCCGCATCAACGTCAATCTCGCCGTCGGTTACGGTGATAACGTCGTCCTCGTCGAACGCATCCGACGATTTCCCCTTACCCGGGATATATCTCTCAAACGAGCACTCCGTTCTGCACTCTACGGGAGCAAGACAGCGTGCACATTCCTTTTCGTATACTACCGCCGCGTCGGCGAGCACGCCGATATATTCTCCTCTGTCGGTGACGGTGACGGTCACTTCAAGAGGTGCGGTAAGAGTTACCTCGTCGCCGAAATAAACGGCGGCGTCACATTCGGCGGGGTCAAGGGCGTACTCGAACTTTTTCTCCCTCTCCTTGCCGTTCTGAATCGTGGTAATATCAAGTTTCATAGTAATCTCCATTACGCCGCCAAAGCGGCGTCACAAAACTTAATGAAACGGCGGCGTGTTTTCTTGCCGGGGCAAGAAAAAGAAAATCTTGACTTATGGATTTTTCAGCCGCCGGTTCAAGCGTGAACGGTTATACTTTGCTTATAGCCACATAAACTTTCACGCTATTTATCCTTACTTTAGATAATTCGGCAGAAATTCCGCCGATACGGCGTCGGTTGCGATTTTGCGCAGATCGGCGAGAGTATAACGGCTGCCGCATATCTGCGAGCCGCAGGCGGCGCAGGTGTCGGAGTCGTAGTTCTCGAGCAGACGCACGGACACGCCGTACCGCTTGTAAAGTCCCTGACTGTCAAGCTCGCCGTCATCCGCCGAGTAGTGAGTTACGGTGGGATTCATCACGACGTTTTCGGCGGTCACACCGCCGTTTTTGTCGAAATGCAGGTCGAACGTGCAGAGCCCGCCGACGAGATTTTCATAGTCAAGCTGTGTGCTTATGAAGTTGCCGAGGCTGTAAAGCACGAGCGTTTTTCTGCCGGATTCGCCGGTTACCCATTCGACCGGCTGAAGCGTGTGGGAGTGGTGACCGATGACCACGTCGGCACCGTATTTTGAGAGAAGCGACGCGAGTCTCTTCTGCTCGGACGTTACCGTCGCGCTGTTCTCCTCTCCCCAGTGCATCGACACGACTACCGCATCCGCCGCCTTGCGCGCCGCGCTGACGCGTGCGATTATCTCGGAGTCGTCGATGTACGGTATTATAAGGTCGCTGCTCGACCGGTTGAGACTGTTGCCGTTCGTGCCGTAGGTGAACGAAACGAACGCCACGGTCTTCCCTTTTACCTGAAGCACGCGTACGGTTTCATAGTCGTCGCGTCCCTCGTATCCGCCTATCGGAAGCACTGCACGGGAGTTCCAGAATTTGATGGCACTGCGAAGTCCCTCGCAGCGTCCTTCCATATCGAGCATATGGTTCGTGGCAATATTTACGACGTCAAAGCCCATGGAAACGAGGCAGTTGCCCGCCTCCTCGGGAGTGTTGAACGCGGGATAGCCCGACGCGGCAAAGCCCGGTACTATCGGCGTTTCTTGATTGACGAACGCGACGTCGGCATTCTTGATGATTGCTCTGACGTCGTCGCAATACATGTGGTCGAACGAGTACGAGCCGGTATAGCCCTCACTTGACGCGAGCGCGGTCGCCTTTGCCGCCGCCTCAAGGTAAATCGACTCGTGAATGAGGTTATCGCCTACCGCGGCGAAGGAGACCGTCACGTCCTCGGGCTCGGGATTTACGGGTGCGGTGCTTTCCGCGGGCTCCGTATCCGTCGGTACCGACGTTTCCGCGGGGTTGTTCTGCGACAGGCCGCACGAGGTCAGCGCAAGCATGCAAAATGCGAGCGTGACGGCAATTATCGTTTTGATTTTCAATCCGTTTTCCTTTCTCAGTTCAGTCCGAGAGCGGTCTTTTCCTTGCCGGAAAGCTTATACTCTTTCATTTCCTGCTCGGCGTAGTGAACGACTACGGTGGATTCGACCTTATCGGTGTCGTCCTCGTCTGCCGGAATCTCGTACACGAGTCTTATAACGACGTTTTTCGTTTCGTCGAGGTTGTCAAAGCCTTCGAAGACGAGCTTGTCGTAATTGTAGAACAGTTTCTTCTCGGTCGTGACGTCTGACGCCTCTGCCGCAAGCAGTATCGGGTACCCTTCGAACGTGTCGCCGGAATTCATTTTCGCGGTGGTATCAACGAGGAGCGCCTCGAAATGAACGGGGCCGACCTTCTCGATTGTGGCGTCGTTATACTTGACGGTCACCTGCACCTCTCCCGTTTCGGGAGTATAGCGGAAGCCGTACGCGTAGAAGTAGCCCTTCTCCGCCTGACTTTCGACAGCCTTGTTGGTAAATACCGAGAGTTCTCCGTCACGCGCCGCCCCGACCGCCGCAGGCGTTGCGGTATACGCGGTATTCGTATGCTTGTCGTTTGCGAACAGCACTCTCCATATAAGGAGAAGGCATATCGAATACGCGATGACCTTGAGCACTATTACGATTATCTTTTTTGCTTTTTTCATCTGTTTTCAAGATATTCCTCGAGGCAGAGCCCCTGAGCGTGAATCTGTCTTGCCGCCGTACGTCCTACGAATCTGTAATGCCACGGCTCGAAGGAGTAGCCGGTCTTCTCTGCCTTATCCTCGGGGAAACGGAGAATGAAGCCGAATTTCCATGCGTTCTCCGTCAGCCACTTGTATGCGGGCTGCTCGGCAAACGAAACGTCCGCCTCGGTGAGGTTGTGCATGTCGCAGCAGAGTCCCGTCTGGTGCTCGCTCGTACCGGGACGTGCGGAGTACGTATCGACTATTGCCTCGGCATCCTCACGGGTGAGAGTGTAGTCATTGTTCATTTCACGGTTTACGTACGATTCGTACAGCTCGTACTGATAGTCGTAGCTTCTGTACGCACTCGTGACGGAAACGTCGTCGTAGCCCGCCTCGCGGAGCTCGATGAACATTGCCTCAAGCGCCTTCTCGGCACATTCTCTCATCTGCTGGGTATTGCGGCCGTCCTGTCTCGTGTCAGCTACGTCGACGAGTCCCTCGGGCTCGTACGTTGACTCAAGCAGATTCGTTTTGTTGGCGAGAACGAGGTATTCCCCGGCGTTCTCGGGGTCCATGTATTTTTCGTATTCGGAAAGGTCGGTTGCAAACGTAACGTCCGCATTGAGAAGCGCGTCGTCAACCTGCGACGGGTCGAGAGAGTCGACGCCTTCCTTCTTGAGGGCGAAGGACACCTCAAGCGGCTCCTTGCCGTCCTCGGACATATCTCTGGTAACGTGTACGGCACCGTCCTCTTCGGTTACGGTTATACCGTTCATATAGTAGGTGACGAAATCGGCGCTGACCCATACGGTCTTGCCCGAGAACACGGCGGGAGCGGGAAGGCGCGCGGGCTGTCCGCTGACCTCACACTCGGTGCTGTCCTTATAGAATATTACGTATTCTTCCTTGCCCGTACCGTCGGAGTCGTCGGTCTGTGCCTTGTACGGAAGCACGAACTTCGCGCTCTTGCGGTCAACGACCGAGGACATTCCGCAGCCCTCTGCGAGAGACGTGAACGATATGCGGAAGTTGCCGTCTTTATATACTATATCTTTCGAGTACGTTTCCTTCGAGGTGGTGTCGCCGTCGAAGCAGGTGAAATACGAAATGGTGTTTTCCTTCTCGTCGGGAGTGTGATAGAAGAAGCCGAAGAAGATTGCGGCACAGATTCCCGCAAGCAAGAGAAGCACGACGCCGTATATTGCGAGTCTTGTGAGGAATACGCCGAAGTTTTCCTTGGCACGGCGGCGTCTGTCAGCCCTCATCTGTGCACGGGTAGCCTTACGCTTGGCAGGCTGTGCGCTTCCGACCGAACGGCGCGGAGCGGCATTCTGAGGAGGCATCTGTCTCTGCGGCTCGTAGTACTGCCCACCCTGATACCGGTTCTGCTGAGCATAATACTGCTCGCCCTGATACCGGCTCGGCTGTGCCTGACGTTCGGGCTCGTAATACTGCTCACCTTGGTACTGTCTCGGCTGCGCCTGACGTTCGGGCGCATAGTACTGCTCGCGGGCGGGCTGTCTTCTCTCCGCGGGTCTGTTCTGCGGCACCTGTCTTTGCTGCTGAACGGGTCTGCCGCTGTGCACGGGATTTTCGCGGGTGGGACGCGCGGTACCGCTGCCTCTCTGTACGGGTCTCGAATGCGGGCGTGCGGTAGTATTACGGCTTACGGGGCGGCCGTATTCGTCGTATGCGTAACCGTTGTTTCTGTCTGCCATTAAATGCTGCCCCCTTCTTATTTGGTCTCGATAATAGTGAAGAACGGTGACGTCGGCGAGTTCATGAGTCTGAACTGACCTACGGTGTATTTGAATCTCGAAAGCGATGCGAAATATTCGTCAAGCTCGCGTCCCTCGGCTTCCCCTTCGGGATGGCCCGGGTATACCGCAACGAGGAGAATCGAATCTTCGCCTAAAAGCGATACCGCGGTATCGACTGCGGGGAGTGTCGTTGCTCTCATGGTTGTCAGTGCCTTGTTGCCGCTCCCCGGCATATATCCGAGGTTGAACATTCCGGCACGGATGGGCTCTTTTATGTAGTCCGCCGCCGTGTGATGCGACGCGCAGATAAGCGTATAGTTCTCGGGAGCACCGTTCTCGGTCAGGCGCGCTCTCGTTGACTCGAGCGCCTTTTCCTGAATATCGAACGCGTACACGTGACCGCTCTCGCCCACCGTTTTCGATAAGAACAGCGTGTCGTGTCCGTTGCCCATCGTAAAGTCGGCACAGACGTCTCCGGGACGAAGATGCTTAAGTATGAAGTATTTTTGAAGTTCAAGTAAATCGGTCATATGGACGCTCCGTTCTGCGGAAAAATATATTTTCTCATTATAATATTATATTATACTCCGTATTGAAGAAAAAAACAAGAGACGGAGAGCAAATAAAGTGCGTACTTCAAAGTCCCGTTGAACCTATTCTTCAAAACAGCGCAAAAAAGCAGCCGCTCTGCCGAGCGGCTGCTTTTTTATCGGATTATTTCAGGACTACGTCCCATTTTGCAAGATATTTGAGGAGAAGCGTTACGTCCGTAACGTTTACCTTTCCGTCACCGGTAACCTCGGCGTTGGATTCATTTATTTTAATGTCCCATTTGGCAATGAATTTGAGCATTGCGGTAACGTCACCGACGTTCACTTTTCCGTCTTCGTTTGCGTCACCGGGGAAACGCGCCGTACCCGCAGAGTATCCGCAAATGTCGCAGGCGCCGTCATCGCCGAACGTATGAGGTGCAGCCTCAAGCTTTTCTTCGCAAACGGTACATACCTTCCGGTGGTTCTCGCCGTCGCATTCGTATGCTTCTGACGGAACGTGCCCCTTTGCGGGCACAACGTTGTCGGTATAGACGTCGCCGCAGCCCGAGCAGGTGTGGGTCGTATATCCGTCGGTCGTGCACGTTGCGGGAGTTACGACCGTTTTGTACGTGTGAACGTGCTCACCCGATTTGGATACCACGTTGAAATTATACAAAGTCTTCATGGCACCGACGTAGAATTCACATTCGTAAGCGCCTTTTTCGAGAAGCTTATAATATACGGTCGGATTGTAGAAGTTTTCGTTATACCAGTAGTAATCCGTTCCGTCTTCAAGAATTATTCCTTCGTTCTCTCTGAGAACTTGTACTACCTGTTCAACGGTTCCGGTGTAAACGCTGCCGTTTTTCATGGTCACCGTGATTTTACCGGGTGCGTAGAAGGACTCCGTTGAAATACCCACTCCGATAAAGCCGCCGTGACTGTTCACTTCGTCTATATAAGCGTTATGTTCGCTGACTATTTCGGCAAGCTCGGTATCGAGAATAAACGTGTCTTCCGCTTCGATGCTGAGAACGGGATTTTCGACTATCTCAACGTCATATTCGCAGCTGACACCGCCGCAGCTCAGCATTGCCTTATGATGAGAACCCGCCTTCCATTCGTGACCGTAGCTCTGATCATACTCTTCATATATGCAATCGATTACGATTCCGCCTCCCATGACTTTGATTAAGCGCTCTGCGACCTCCTCGAAGGCACCGGAATATACGGTTCCGTCTTTCATAGTGACCGTTATTTCTTCGGGAACTGCTTCAAAATAATTGACATATTCGTTTCCGTACGGGTCATGGCTCAACGTTCCGTCCAGACATTCGTACAGTTTCACGTCGGAAGCGGAAACGCTTGCTATCGGATTTGCCGATACGGTAACGTTAACCGTTCCAATATATCCACAGCCCACATCCACCGTACACGGGTAAGTATTACCTGCCTGCCACTGTTTCTCAAAGCTCTGGTCGGAGATTACACCCAGATAAGCATCGGTATATATGCAGAGCCCCGTGACCTTGTTTACCTCGGTAAACACATCCTTGAACGTTCCGCTGTATACGCTGCCGTTTTTCAGAGTAACGGTAACGTTTCCGGGAACGGGATAGTAATACATATAATAATCCGAAGTCTCTCCGGTCTCGTAATTAACGTCACGTCTGGAGTATCCGTTGCCTTCATACACTTCAACGTCATCGAACACTATGCTTAGAACGGGATCTGCAACAATACGGATTGTAAGGGAGAAGCTTGTTCCGCAAAGAGCAGCGGTTACGGTATGTTCGCCGACGCTCCATTGATTTTCATACGACTGGTCCGAATAAGCAACGAGGGTGTAAGGATTAAGGTCAAGATTTTCGACTGCGTTTATTCTTTCTATAACGTCGTACCAGTAGCCCGAATAAACGCTGCCGTTTTTCAGGGTTACGGTTATATTGTCCGGATTTTCGGAATACCGATTATACTCGACGAATGTTCCGGTCTTACCGTCCCAGCCTTCGGCGGGATATACGTTTGTACCTTCGACAAAGGTTACGGCGTCCGCGGTGATGCTCGCTATAGGAGACTCGGCAATTATTATGCGGTAATCGCACTCCGCCCCCGCTATTAAGCAATGTACCGTATGCTCACCGGCACCCCACGGGGCGCTCGGAGACTGATCGGTAAACAACTGAAAATTGTAATTCAGTTCAAGCCCTTCGGCCTCGTTTATCTCGCTGATAACCTCGTACGGCTCACCGGAATAAACACTGCCGTTTTTCATAGTAACGGTGATATTCTGAGAAAAAACATAGTATCTGAAATACGAAGCGACACTTTCGGTAACGTCATCCCATTCCTCGACATAATTTCCGTTAGTGTTTTCGATGATATTGACGTCGTCAGCCGTAACGCTCGCTATCGGAGTTTCCGTGATATTTACGCAAAATTCGAATTCGACGCCCGTCAGTTCGCAGTATACCGTATGCCTGCCGACCCCCCACTGATTTTCAAACGCCTGATCGGAACGTACAGTAAGACTGTCGGGATCCAGTTCAAGTCCTTCGGCTTCGTTTATCTCCTCTATAACTTCGTAATAGTAACCGTTATACACGTTACCGTTTTTAAGAGTCACGGTGACGCAATCGGGAGTTTCAGCATATCGGTAATACGTAACGGTACTTTCGGTAACGTCATCCCAATATTCAGTCGGATATCCGTTGGTGTTTTCCGTGAAGCTTACTTCGTCA
Source organism: Eubacteriales bacterium (assembly GCA_045641025.1). Lineage (GTDB taxonomy): Bacteria > Bacillota > Clostridia > Oscillospirales > CAG-272 > UMGS1312. Next base: position 2,568 of record JAZUGD010000144.1, on the reverse strand, counting down.
GCCGTAATGCTCGCTATCGGCGACTTTGTTATAGTTACGCGGTATTCAAACTCTATTCCCGCCCATTCGCAGCTTACGGTATGCTCACCGATGCCCCACGGGTTTGAAGGCGATTGGCCGGTATATAACGAATACTCATGACTCAGTTCAAGGCCTTCGGCTGAGTTAATACCGTCGATAACCTCGTGCATGCCTCCCGAATAAACGTTACCGTTTTTCATTGTGACGGTAACGATTCCGAGACCGGCATAGTATCTGTAATACTGAACGTAGTCGCAGGCAACGTCATCCCAATCCTCGTCGTAATATCCGTTGGTGTTTTCCGTAACGGTTACGTCGTCAGCCGTAACGCTCTCCACCGGAGACTCCGTGATAATTATGCGATGCTCAACCTCGATTCCCGCAAGTTCGCTTACCGCGGTGTGCTCACCGATGCCCCACGGAGCGCTCGGAGACTGGTCGGAATACGTCGAATATCCGGTATCGAGATTAAGCCCTTCGGCTTCATTTATTTCGCATATAACCTCGTAAGGTTCACCCGAATAAACGTTACCGTTTTTCATCGTAACGGTGATATTTCCGAGATTTGCGTTATATCGGTAAAATTCGACCAATTTTCCGGTATCGTCATCCCACTCATTGGTGAAATATCCGTTAGTGTTTTCTATAACCGTAACAGGTTCCGCGGTAATTGCGGCAATGGGATTTTCAAGCACGGTGAACTCAACGGTCACGTTCACCTCACCGCACCATATCACCACCGTGCCGTTCTCGGATAACGGGTCGGTATTAAAATATAACGCTTCATCGCCGAGCATATCCCCGTCGGCGTTCCAGCTCCAGTACGTTTCGGTACCGTCGGACCACTTTGCCGTCATTTCAAGCCCGGAATAATCGGGCTCGGATATACCCGGTATACACTCCGTGTTGTCGGGCATTGAGGTAATCTCAAGTCCGGTCAGCGCTTTTGAGGGTTTCGCGGTAACCGTGCAAAGGAAAGAAAACGGGCTGTAGTTTCCGATACTGACGATATACGTCTGACCGGCCTCAAGATAATGCTTTACACTGAAATTATAATCCGTCCCGGAGTCATCGTCGCCGCAAAGACAAGAGAATTCGGAATTAAAAATATTCACGTAAGGGTCTCCGTCCGACGTTGAGAAAAATCTGTAGTATCCGTCGATTTCCGGAGTAAAGCTCAATGATACCTCTTCCGACTGTTCCAGAAGAATCTCATTATCGCCGAGGAGAAGCGGCTCATACCCTTCGGCGAAAACGCTGCCCGCGAACAAAAGCGTTCCCGGGAACGCAAGAGTGACGGAGAGAATGAGTGAAAGCACACGTTTTGTGACGTTTTTCATAATATTACCTCGCCTGTTTTTATTTGTTTTATTATAAAACAATTTTCGAAACTTTGTCAAGGCGTCGGGCAAGGCATAAAGCCCGATTTTAGGATGATATTTGCGTTTTTCCTATTCCCTTTTTGCACGAAATATGGTAGAATATAATAAATAAGTATGCGTCGGAGGAGATTATGAATTTCATACCCGAAAAATCAAGAGATATATTTGAGCCCGCGGACGAGCGTCTGCGCGACGTGTTCGGTCTGTCGGTTGACGGCTGGTGCGATGCGGAATACCTTGACGGAGGCAGAGAGCACGTTTTCGGCATCTGCTGCCTGCCCGCATACATGCCCGTGTCCTACGCGGCAATGAACCTGCCCGAGCTCTCGCCCATTATACCGGACGGCTGTGACGTGCTTCTTATTCCCGCACACGGCACCGTTACGATGAAGACGACCGAGGGTATCTCACGTCTGCCGAAGGAAGCCGAGGAGGCGGTGCTCGCCCTCGTCGACTCGTACAACCGCGCTCCCGGTGAGCTGAACGCCGACGGTGAGCACGTTATAGACCTGAAGTCTCCCGAGGTGGGCACTCATTACAGAATAAACCTGCTTCTCGGCAACCGCATAGGCTTCCCCAATCCTCTGCTGACGACCCCGAAGGCAGCTGTCGACGCACTCGGTCACGGCTCGTTCCGCGCCGACGCGGGACGTCAGGTGCTTGCGACCCGCTTCGTGCTTCAGCAGGAGGAAAACGGCGACCCGCTTAACAGACAGTTCTACATAGTTGAGAACGGACGGCAGATTTTCTTCTCCGGCAATCCGAAGGAGAACGTAAAGAGCGCCGTATGCCGTCACTCGCAGAACCACACCGTTATCACCTACGAGACCGAGTGCGGTCTCAGAATCGAGCGTACGATATTCCTGCTCCCCGAGAAGGAAGGTCAGCCCGAGGCGTGTGAGGTACAGAAGGTAACGGTTGAAAACCTCGGCAAGAGGGCCCGAACACTCAAGATAGTAATGACCGGTCTTTTCGGCATTTTCCCGCCGGATGCGCTGGCAAACGACATCGTTTACGTCAACATCGTTCACGAGAGCGGCGTTATGCGGAAGGACGGTAAGGTATGGGCAATCTCCCCGATGGATTACCCGAGATACCGCCGATTTGAGAAGCGTTTTGCCTCCCTCGTATGCGACGGCGAGCCGATGGATGAATATTCGGTAAA
>JAZUGD010000143.1:0-7605 GCA_045641025.1 Eubacteriales bacterium | reverse complement strand
CCGTTCGGGGGACTACTCATCCGTCATCCTCGCGATGCTCGGACGCCACCTTCCCTGGCAAGGGAAGGCTTGGGTTTGCGGTAACTTAAAGTAAACTTACAGACATAAAGTTCAGTTTCTGAATGCTGAATGCTCAATGCTGAATGCTTACCCCGCCAAATTCCGGTTTGTCTGCATCGGACTATGCCGCTTTAAAACCGCATTCCGAAAACACCCTCATCAACACACGCCGAATCTCCGTCGGGCATTTTTTTACAGCTTCAGCACGGCGACGGTCTCGTCGCCGTCCTTCTCTCCGTTCTCGCAAAAGCCGAACGACGCGTAAAGCTTTGCCGCCACGGCGTTTTCCGGCTCGTATGAGAGATAACAGTACTCCGCGTGACCGCACGGGAACGTGCGTACGAAATCGAGCGCGAGCGCCACGGCTTCCCGCCCGTAGCCGCGCCCCTGATAATTTTTGTCTATCATCAGCCGCCACAGACAATAGTTGCCTTCCGCAACGGACGGCGGGTCGTCGTCCGCGGAGTCGGCGCCGTAGCCTATCATGAGAAAGCCTACGGGCACGTCACCGTCGTACAGCGCGAACGGGAAGGCATAGCCTCCTTCGTCACGCTCTATATATGCCTCAATGACGCTCTGCATGTTTGTCGCGACGAAATCATCCTGCTCCTTCGTTACGCTCAGGCGCATTACCTTCCATACGTTGCGTTTCGTTAATTTTTCAAGTCTCAGCATTTTTCAATTACCTCAGTCGGAATCAAATTGTCCGTTTCACGTAAATTATATTTGAAAACCCGCCACCTGTCAATATAAGAAAAATCTCCGACCAGCGGGTCGGAGATTTCGGTTTATCTGTCTTCTCTGAAGTATGCAAGTCCGAGAGACTGCGGAGGCTGATGCTCGCGCTTCTTTCTCATGCTGACTACAACGAGCACGATTATCGTGACGATGTAGGGAAGCATCTGAATTATCGCCTTGAGGTCGAAGCCTATGCCGCTGATGTAGCTCGGGCAGATGTAAAGGGCGCCGAAAATAATCGAGCCGATAACGCCGAGGTTCGGTTTCCAGAGAGTGAATATAACGAGCGCGATCGCAAGCCAGCCGATAGCGTCGATGGAGTACTCCCAGTTACCGTTGAGGTTGTCCATGATGTAGCAGAGACCGCCGACACCGGCGATTCCGCTTCCGACGAGGGTTGCAAGATACTTGTAACGTGCAACGTTGATTCCGGCGGCGTCCGCGGTAGCGGGGTTCTCACCGACGGAGCGGAGGTTAAGTCCCACACGGGTGTGGGAGAGCACGTATGCGGAGAGGAATGCGACGATTATCGCGAGATAAACGAGCGTACCGTAGGAGAAAAGCAGCTTGCCGGGCACGCCGAGCTTGTCCGCGAAGGGGAAGAGCGTCGTGAAGAACTTACTGTTCAGCGAGCAGAGGGAGCTGTTTACCTTTGCTATCATGTAGTCGGAGATACCGGAGCCGAGCGTGGTGAGCGCAAGACCGGTAACGTTCTGATTGGCACGGAGAGTGACGGTCAGGAACGCATAGATAAGTCCGAGAAGCGCACCGCCGACGAAGGATGCGACGATTGCGAGCGGAACGACGACGTAGGGACGGACGAACTCGATTCCTCCGACGGCCTCGGTGTATTTCGCAACGGCTACACAGCCGGAGGCGGCACCGACGCACATGATACCGGGAATACCGAGGTTGAGGTTACCGGACTTCTCGGTGATGGTCTCACCGGTGGAGCCGAAGAGGAAGGACATTCCGATACGTATTGCCTGAATGATAAACGAAATCATTTGTTCTCCTCCTTTGCAGTATGACGGAACATAATGCGGTAGTTGATGAAGAACTCACATCCGATGATGAAGAAGATGATGATACCGGTGATTATGTTCGTGATGGAATCGTTCACACCGAAGGTGGTGGAAACCTGTCTTGCGCCTACCTCGAGGAAAATTACGAGGAAGGAGGAGAGAATCATGATAAGCGGGTCGAACTTGGCGAGCCACGATACGATAATCGCGGTAAAGCCCTGACCGCCCGCGGTCGACTCGGATACGGTGTAGTCGTTGCCGCCTACGAGAAGCAGACCGATGATACCGCAGAGCGCGCCGGAGAGTATCATCGTGCGGATGATGACCTTTTTAACGTTTATACCGATGTAACGCGCGGTATTGGAGGATTCACCGACGACGGCGAGCTCGTAGCCGTGCTTGCTGAACTTCAGGTAAACGTAAACGAATATTGTCATTGCCGCGATAACGAGGATGTTGAGCAGCCAGTCGTTATAAACGGTGGGAAGACCGTAGTCGTACATCGGGGCGAGCGTGCCGGAGCCGCTCTTGACCCACGTGTTGATGAAGAAGCGTACGAGAAGTATCGCTATGTAGTTCATCATAAGGGTGAACAGGGTTTCGTTGGTGTTCCACTGTGCCTTGAACAGCGCGGGAATTATACCCCAGATGATACCGGCAAGCACTGCCGCGACTATCATGCAGATATAAAGCATGGGGAGCGGTACCTTGCCGCCGAGGTAGAACATGCACGCCGCGGTGGCAAGACCGCCGACGAGCACCTGACCCTCACCGCCGATGTTCCAGAAGCGCATCTTGAACGCGGGAGTGAGCGCGAGCGCGATACCGAGCAGGATTGCGAGCTTGTAGAGAAGGAGCCATCTGCGTCGGGTCGAACCGAACGCACCGTCGAACAGAGCTTTGTAAAATTCAATCGGGTTGATTTCCGCAAGAATATATACGAGCCCCGCGCAGACGAGCATTGCCGCGATAATTGCGGCGGCGCGGATGAGAATTGACTGCAGGAGCGGCATTGCGGGACGCTTGACAATGTGGAAAAGCGGTTCCTTTGCGGGCTTACTCATTGACGGCTTCCTCCTTTTCTTCGGTATTGTGGTTAAGCTTGGTCATAAGCAGACCGAGCTCCTCCTTGGTGGCACTGCGGCCGTCTACGATACCGGTGACCTTACCGGCGCATACGACGAGAATACGGTCGCACAGCTCGACGAGCACGTCAAGGTCCTCGCCGACGAAGATAACGGCGGTGCCGTTCTTCTTCTGTTCGTTAAGCAGGTTGTAAATGAGGTACGACGAGTTGATGTCAAGACCTCGTACGGGGTATGCCGCCATAAGCACCTTCGGTGCGGAGGCAATCTCACGGCCGACGAGCACCTTCTGTACGTTACCGCCGGAGAGACGGCGTACGGGAGTGGTCGCACCGGGAGTTACGACCTCAAGGTCGTGGATTATCTTTTCCGCGAGCGTCTTCGGAGGCTTGCGGCGCAGGAATGCCGTCTTGCCCTTTCTGTACGAGCGGAGCATCATGTTGTCGATAATGTCCATGTTGCCGACGAGTCCCATTCCGAGACGGTCCTCGGGCACGAACGAAAGGCGAACGCCGAGCTCACGAATCTGAAGCGGCGTCTTGTCGCGCAGGTCCATTATCTCGTCCTCGTAGAAGAGAACGTCGCCGGAGTTGACGAGCTTCTTGATAGCGGAGCGGCTCATTCCCTTGAAGGACACGGGAGTGCCGTCCTTGTGGTGGAATTTGCCTTCCTTGGCAAGCTTCATTACCTTCTTCAGCGACTTGTGGAAGAACGTAACGGGCTGATCCTTCTTCGGGTTGTGGAAGATTATATCGCCGCTCTCGAGGGGCTGAAGACCCGCGATAGCCTCGAATATTTCTCTCTGACCGCTTCCCGCGATACCCGCGATACCGAGTATCTCGCCGGAGCGTGCCGTGAAGGACACGTCGTCAAGAAGGCGCACACCCTCGCGGCTGACGCAGGAGATGTTCTTGACCTCAAGACGGTCGGCGGCGTTTTGCGGCTCCGTGCGGTCGATGTTGAGCGAGATTTTCTTGCCCACCATCATTTCGGTGAGCTGACTCTCGTTCGTTTCGGCGGTGTTGACGGTGCCTATATATTCGCCCTTCCGCAGAACGGTAACTCTGTCGGAGAGCTCTAAAACCTCGTGGAGCTTGTGCGTGATTATGATGATGGACTTACCGTCCTCCTTCATACGGCGAAGCACCGCGAAGAGTTTTTTCGTTTCCTGAGGAGTGAGCACGGCGGTAGGCTCGTCGAGGATGAGGATATCCGCACCTCTGTAAAGCACCTTGATAATTTCAACCGTCTGCTTCTCCGATACGGACATGGTGTAGACCTTCTTTGCGGGGTCAATGTCAAATCCGTACTGACTGCTGATGGCGCTTATCTTCTCCGACGAGCGCTTCAGGTTGTATTTTTCGTCTTCAAGACCGAGCACGATGTTTTCCGCGGCGGAGAACACGTCAACAAGCTTGAAGTGCTGGTGAATCATACCGATGTGGTGGTCAAAGGCATCCTTCGGGGAGCGGATGGATACCTCCTCGCCGCCTATGACGATAGAACCGGAATCGGGGAAATAGATACCGGATATCATGTTCATAAGCGTGGTTTTACCGCTTCCGTTTTCGCCGAGGATTGATAAAATCTCACCCCTGGCAACGTTCAGCGATACGTTGTGGTTTGCAACTATCGTGCCGAAAGTTTTGCAGATGTTTTTCAGTTCAAGTGCGTATTCTGTATTCAAGGAAAAATACCTCCCGTGAATTATCCCGAGTATCGGGAGCTCCGGTATTAAAAACGGACAGAGGCTGCCGCTATGATTAGCGACAGCCTCATACCAGATTCACAAATTATTTGCTGAGGATGGTGATGCCGTCGATGTCGAGGTCGAAGCAGGGAGCGCTTCTGAACTCGGACTCGTGGAAGTAACCGTCAGCGATAACCTCGGTCTCGCCTACGAAGTCACCCATATCGTCAACGTCTGCAAGGTAGGACTCAACGGTCTTACCGTCAACGGTGAACTTGGAGGTGTCGAATACGTGAACGGTGCCGGCGATGAGCTCAGCCTTTGCAGCCTCGATAGCCTCTGCGGTGCCTTCAGCGGCAACCTTATCGTTGAGGTCGAGAACTACAACGGAGCCGGTCTCAAGAGTACCGGTCCAGTCAGCGGCAATTTCGGTACCCTCTGCAACGCAGGTTACCATGTACTCGAAGTAAGGAGCCCAGTTGATTCTGGAAGCTACAAGGTAGGTGTTGGGGCACTCTTCAATGGTAGTACCGTTGTAGAATACGTTCGGAACACCCTTTTCGTCGCATGCACCGGGAGCACCCATGGAGTCAGCGTGCTGGCTGATGAGGACTGCGCCCTTTTCGATAAGAGCGTTTGCAACGTCTCTCTCACCGTCAACGGAGAACCAGGAGTTGGTGAAGTCTACGAGCATGGTAGCGGATTCGCAAACGGAACGTGCGCCGAGGAAGAAGGAGGTGTAACCGGATTTAACCTCTGCATAGGGGAAAGCTCCGACGTAACCCATAACTGCCTCTTCAGCAGTGATTTCGCCTGCCTCGATCATGGCGTTGAGCTTCATGCCTGCAGCGATACCTGCGAGGTAACGGCCTTCGTAGATGTCAGCGAATGCGTTGTGGAAGTTCTTAAGACCTTCGGTGTGAGCCTTAACGCCGGTAGCGTGGCAGAACTGAACCTCGGGGAATTCCTTAGCGGCCTTGATCATCCATTCCTCGTGACCGAAGGAATCGGCGAAGATTACGTTACAACCCTGGTCAACCATGTCGGCAGCAGCGTCGTAGCAGCCCTTGCCCTCTTCAATGTTGTCCTTCTTGATGATCTGAGCGTCGGTAAGACCGAGAGCCTTCTGCATCTCGTCAACACCGTTCATGAAGTTCTTGTCATAAGTGGACTTGTCGTCGTGGAGGAAAATGAAGCCGACCTTTACAGAAGAGAAGTCGACAGCGACGTCGCCGCCCTCGGTGGTGGCGTCAGTACCCTCGGTAGCGGGGGTGGTACCGTTATCGGTGGAAACTGCGGGCTCGTTATCGTCTGCGGTGCAGGCAACGAGAGCAATCGCCATAACGGCTACGAGAAGAAGCGCGATGATTCTTTTCATTGTGAAAAACTCCGTATAAAAATATTTATGTAATAAAATTACATACGAAATTAAAAAGCAGGCGTTTGCCTGCATCCGGAAATCCCGTCGTTTTACCGTACCTACGGTAACCAATAGTCGCGGCTATGAGGCGCCGCGGTAGAAACGTTCGGGCCGTTTATCCGAATATATATTGGCACGTAAGAAATTTTCCTTACTTTAGGATTATATCACGGCGAAAAACAAGTGTCAAGTCAAATTCGCCATTTTTCGCGTCCGTTTGCACCGATTCGGCTTTTTGTCGGTTTTTTCAAATTTTAATCTCTCTTTTTTGTTGACTTTCCCGCCCGTGAGTGGTACTATCTTTTTGAGCGAAAGCTAACATTTTTATTTATAATATGGGGGCCCTGAAATGGCAAAACTCAGATTCGGAATCATCGGCGTGAGCCGCGGCTCGTGCTTTATATCCGCACTCGAGGCGGCAGGCGCGGAGCTTGTGGCATATTGCGAAATGAACGAAAAGAAGCTTGAGAATCTTAAAAAATATCATCCCGAGCTTGAAGGCAAGGTAACGTTCTATACGGACTACGACGAATTCCTCACTCACGATATGGATGCCGTCATTCTCGCCAATTTCTTCAGCGAGCACGCACCGTTTGCGATAAAGGCAATGCGTGCGGGCAAGCACGTCCTCAGCGAGACCATAAGCAACGTAACGATGGCACAGGGCGTTGAGCTCGTCCGTACCTGCGAGGAGACCGGCAAGCTTTACGGGCTTCTCGAAAACTATCCTTATATGAAGCCGAACCTTGCAATGGAAAAGCTCTACAAGAGCGGCAAGCTCGGTAAGATAGTTTACGGCGAGGGCGAATACGTTCACCCGATGAGCCCCGACACGCAGAACTCCCTCGCACCGAGCCTTAGCCATTGGAGAAACTGGACTCCCCGTACCTACTATACCACCCACGCTCTTGCGCCCATCATGCAGATGACAGACTGCATGCCCAAGAGAGTCACCGCAATGGCTTCCTTTGCGCCCGAGGTTGCGAAGGGAACCGCGCTCAACACCGGTGACGCCGCCGCAATCATCCTGATACAGACCGACAACGACGCCGTATTCCGCATCAACGGCTGGTCGATGTTCATGCCTCACGGCTCGCACTACAAGCTCTGCTGCACCAAGGGCGGCGTTGAGATAAGCCCCACCACCGGCAAGATGCGTATTTCCTACAACGACTGGCTCAGACCCGACGACGTTGAGCAGAACGAGGGCGAGTACGATTACGAATGGCCCGACGAGTCTCTCGGCAAGTACGCCGAGGAGGCAGGCCACGGCGGAAGCGACTTCTGGGTAGTCTACTACTTCGTAAAGGCTCTCGAAAAGGGAGAGGCTCCGTACTGGAACGTATACCGCGCAACCGCAATGGCATCCGTTGCGATTCTTGCGTGGAGAAGTATCCTTAACGGCAACGCCGCGTACGACGTACCCGACTTCACGAAGGAAGAAGACAGAAAGCTCTACGAAAACGACAACGTATCTCCTTATCCGCAGGACGGAAAGGTTGACTTCGGCTGCTCGTCAATCCCCTACGCTCCTCCCGCCAACGATATCGCCGCCGCCGAGAAATACTGGGCAGAGCATAACTGAGA